>JAJFLK010000360.1 GCA_021772735.1 Candidatus Sumerlaeota bacterium
GCGCCACCGGTGGCGGCGCAAGCAAAAACCTGGATTCACCCGGTGGCGCTCGCCTTGGCGCGCGCGCCAAGGCGGTCCAGAATCTTCTCCCAGATCCACCGGGCGACCTCGCTCTTGGGCCCTCGGATCGAATCCATTGACGCGCTTTCGCTCGTAAGCATCGTCACGGCGTTATCCCAGGCATCGAAGGCCACGCCCTCCACGCCGATCGGGTTGGCGTAAATAAGATCGAGCTGCTTGGCCTCAAGCTTGCCCCGCGCCGCCTCGATCAGGTTCTCGCTCTCTGCGCAGAATCCGGCGAGGACCTGGCGCGCGTCGGTCCGATTGCGCCCGGCCCAGGCGGCGATATCGGGATTGCGAGTCAGTATTAACTCAAGGGTTTCGCCACCCTTGATTTTTGTATCGCTACCCTGCGCGGCGCGATAATTCGCCACCGCGGCCGCGAAGATCGCGACGGTGCATTCGGGCAGATACCGCTGGACGCATTCGAGCATCGTCTGGGCTTCCTCGGCGGGCACGGCCACAACCCCATCGGGGATCGGGACGCTCATCGGCCCGTGGATCAGCAGGACTTCGGCTCCCAGGCGCAGCGCTTCGGTGGCCAGCTTCGCTCCCATCCGCCCCGAAGATCGGTTTGAAATATATCGGATCGGGTCCAGCGGTTCGCGAGTTGGGCCGGCGGTGATGAGAATTCTATAACCAGCCAGAGGCAGGTTCCCATTGGCGGGCAGCCCTCGGCGCGCCGTGGCATCCGACGAAGTTGCCGGTATTGCGTCCGAGCTGGCCAGAACGGCACGCACGGCGCTTTCGATCGTCCCGGGCTCTTCCATGCGACCCGCGCCGACCTCTCCGCAGGCGAGGTCGCCGACGCCCGGCCCGATCACGCCGTGACCGGGGCGATCACCGAGGGTTTCAATGTTGGCCTGGGTCGCGGGATGCTCCCACATGGCGGTGTTCATAGCCGGGGCGATCAGGACCGGCCCGCGAAACGCAAGATACAGGGTCAGTGCGGCGTCATCGCCCAAGCCGGCCGCCATCCGCGCGATAAAATCCGCCGTCGCCGGGGCAACGACGACCATGTCGGCCCAGCGCGACCAACCGATGTGCTCCATTTCATGCGATGCGGGCTGATCGAAGACTTTATGATAGACCTGATGGCCGGTGATCGCCTCGAAGGTGAGGGGGGCAATGAACTTGCATGCCGAGCGAGTCATGGCCACGCGCACCTCGGCGCCGTCCTTCATGAGCCGCCCGGCCAGGTCCGGAGCCTTGAATGCTGCGATCCCGCCGGTAACGACCAAAATGACATGTTTGCCTTGCAGACTCATGGCCTCACTATAATGAAACACAATCCACGCGAGATCAAGAAATGGACGCGATTGGGGCCCGCAGGCCTGGGGCCAATCGCGCTCGATGATTTCGAATCTTCGACGCCGGACCCGACTCTTGCGGCCCCCGGTTCCGATCGCTTAAAGTCGAGTCCGGCCAGTGGCAAAGTTAGCGGCCGATCGACAGCATCATACAGAGAGATTCTCATACCCCATGACAAACATCATTTTTCCTCCCGACTGGGCAATCCCCTCAAGCGAGACGACGCCTGAGGACATCTTTCGGAATCGGCGGCGGTTTCTGCGCAAGGCGGGCCTGGCGGCGGCCGGGATGATCGGTGGAGCGATGATCGGGAGTGCGTGTGCGCAGGAAACCGCGCCGGAATCCCGCCCGGCCGCTGGCGGGGTTGAACCTCTTGCTTCGGGTCAGAACGCGGCAGCTCGTGGCGTGGATCCTTCGGGCCCCGTCCCACGGCCCGCCGAGGGACTTTATCCCGCCGGGCGCAACGCCGCCTTCAGCGAACTGGATCGGCCGTTGACTCCCGAGGAGATCGCCGCGTCCCATAATAATTTCTACGAATTTGCCAACGGCCAGACCGACCGTTTCAGCTATCAGAGAATCATTGCCGAGCGGTCGAAGGATTATCCCTTCCGGCCGTGGCAGGTCGAGGTGACCGGCCTGTGCGAGAAACCCCGCACGTTCACGATCGATGAACTTGAAGCGCTTGCCTCGCTCGAAGAGCGGCTATACCGATTCCGTTGCGTCGAGGCCTGGTCGATGGCCGTGCCGTGGACGGGCTATCCGCTGGCCCGGCTGCTCGATGCGGTCGTGCCCAAATCTGCGGCAAAGTATGTGAGCTTCACCTCGTGGCTGGATCGCTCGGTGCCCGGCGTTAAGGGTGCGCCCAACCTGCCTTGGCCGTATTACGAGGGCTTGCGCCTGGATGAAGCCATGAACGATCTGACGCTGCTCTGCACCGGCGTTTACGGCAAGGCGCTGCCTGGGCAGCACGGCGCGCCGGTGCGTATCGTCTGCCCGTGGAAATACGGGTACAAGAATCCCAAATCGATCGCGCGGATCGAGCTGACCGACCGGCGCGGAGGCACGTTCTGGAACGACCTCCAAGCCAGCGAGTACGGCTATTACTCCAACGTCGATCCCGGCAGGCCCCACCCGCGCTGGAGCCAGGCCACCGAGTGGATGATCCCGGACAAGGGCACGCGACGACCCACGCTTCTCTACAACGGATACGGAAATCACGTCGCTTCGATGTACGAGGGCGATGAAATTTAGAATCCGCTGAACCGCAGTCCGCGATTGTCCGGGCGGATTTGTGGATGGAAACTATTCATGCAGTGGAGATGCGGCCCAGCGACGTTTGATTTATCGCGGCGCGTGCTCGTCATGGGCGTGCTCAATGTCACGCCGGATTCGTTCAGCGACGGCGGAGAATTCATTGAGCCAGCGGCAGCCATCGCGCGCGGCATTGAGATGATCGGCGAAGGGGCCGACCTGATCGATGTCGGCGGAGAATCGACCCGGCCCGGCGCCGAGCCGGTCGCGATCGATGACGAACTACGCCGGGTTATTCCCGTCATCGAGGGACTGCGCGAGGCGATTAAGGCGGGAGCATGCCCGGCGAGCCTTCCGGATATATCTCCGCCCATCTGCCCGGTCATCTCCATCGACACCTGCAAATACGAAGTTGCCGAGGCCGCTCTGGCCGCCGGAGCGACGGTGGTCAACGACATCACCGGCCTGGGTCACGCGCCTCGAATCGCCGGGCTTGTCGCGCGCACCGGCGCCGGTCTCGTGCTGATGCACATCCTCGGCACACCGCGCACGATGCAGGCCGATCCGGTCTATGAGGATGTCGTTGCCGAGATCCGTGACTATCTGTTCGAGCGTGAGACGCTCGCTCTCGAAGCAGGCGTCGAGCGCGAACAGATCGCTTTTGACCCGGGCATCGGTTTCGGCAAGACGCTCGAACACAACATTGATATCCATCGGCGCATGGCGGAACTGGCCAACCTGGGCCGACCGCTCCTCGTGGGCTCGTCACGCAAATCGTTTATCCGAAAAATCCTCGCCGGGGCACCGCCGGGAACTGACGAAGCCACCGACGCGAACGATCATTCAGATCTGTCGCTTGAGGAAGTCATGGATGGGACGGCCGGCGCGGTCGCGGTCGCCGTCGCGCGCGGGGCGCGAATTGTCCGCGTCCACGATGTCGCGATGATGCGTCGCGTCGTCGCGGTCGCCAGTCAGTTGCGTTAGGTGAGGCGAGCGGCAGAAACCGAAATCTAGTTAACTATCGAAAATCGCTCGGCTCGATGTCGTATTCCTTGAGTTTCTTATACAGGTAAGGTCGCCCGACTTTGGAGATCTTCGAGGCGAGCGTCATGTTGCCTCGGGTCTGTTCGAGCAGGTTCTTGAAGTAATCGGTCTCAAACCCGCGCTTTGCCTGGCGCAGCGGAACGGGCTCTCCATCGGGAGCGGGGGCGGCCACGGCATCTCTCGGCTTGGATTGTTCGATTTGAAGCGCCAGGTGCTCGGGCCTGATTCGATAAGTCTTCGTGTCGCGGACGGCCTGGCCGAGCGATTCGGTTAGCTCTTCGACATTGCCGGGCCATGAATACCGAAACAGATCGAGGATCGACTCGCTGTCGAGGGCAATCGCCGGGCCTTTCTTTCGCGCCGGGCTGCGGTTCAATTGCTGGAGAAAATTCTCGGCCAGCAGCGGGATGTCTTCGCGTCGCTCGCGCAGCGGTGGCACCTGGACTTGCAGGATGCTCATCCGGTAGAAGAACTCCCGGTTGAACTCACCGGATTCGACCAGACTTTTCAGGTCTGCCGTCGAGGTTGCGATAATCCGTGCGATCGGCTGTGGCGTGGTCGAAGTCTCGCCTTGGAAGAACGGATTGCGGAGGAATTCCACGACGCGGCCCAGAGCCTGCGCGCCCATAGCCTCGACGTTATAGAACACGAGCGAGCCCTTGCCTGCCTGGGCGAAGGCCGAGCCCTCTGGCGAGGGCCCCCGAGCGTAGGAGTCGTGGCCGAGCGGGCCGAAGATCGAGTTCTCGACCTCTTCAGCCGCTCCGCGCTTGCAATCGATTGCGATGAGCGGGTGCATGCTTCGCTCGCTGCGCCGATGCAGAGATTGCGCGACTTCGGCGAACTCAACGCCTGCCTCGCCCGAAACCAACACCGGGGCGTCGGTTCGCGAGACTTGCTCGATCAGGCGATAAAGAGCTCGCATCGGCGCCGAGCCGCCGAGCAGGGCCTCGAAGCACGTTCGGCCTTCGACCAGGCCCTGGAAATAGGCCAGTTCGGCCTCGAGCCGGAGCACCTCGGCATGCTGGGAGAAAATAGTGGCAAGCTGGCTGGGGACGATCTTGCGCGGCAGGAATTCGTCGAAACCTGATTGGCGCAGCAGCCGCTCGTATTTCTCGCTCGGCTCGTCGAGCAGGGCGATTCGCCGGGCCTGTGGGGCGGATTCGCGCAGCTCGCGCAGAGCCTTCGTGTTCAGCCAGTTCGGGTCTCCGAACCCCACGGCGACCAATTCCGATGCTTTACCGCGGAGCGATTCGCAGGCCTCGGGGAGGCCCTGTGCGAAGTCGAATCGCAAACCGGAGCGCTCGACGAGCTGGCCCAGCCTGCGTCCCCAGCGGGTATCGCAGTCGACCAGAAGCAAGCTGAATCGTTCTTCGATCATCCGAATTTACCTGACCCCGGGGGGCGAGTTTGCGCTGCGGCGAGCCGGCCGCATACACGCGCGGCCGTTCCAGGGCGTACACCCCCGTGTCTTCTTTCTCGTCGCTTTGCCCCAATGGCTTGAGCCGAAAAAGAAGCCGTTGAATTTTGAACCGCGCCCCTTCAAGGTGGTGCGCCCCTTATTTGTGTTCGGGGGCACGGGTCGGCCGAAGTTCGACGCGAATTCTCCCATGTGATCGGGTCTCAGACGAATCGGCCCAGAACTCTGTAAAAGGTGATTTTACGATGAACGTAACCGTTATTGGGACGGGATATGTCGGATTGGTGACCGGCACCGTTTTTGCCGATCTCGGCAATGACGTCATCTGCGTCGATATTGATCCCAAAAAGATTGAGACGCTGCGCAGCGGCGAATCTCCGATATACGAGCCGGGCCTCGAAGAGATGCTTAAACGCAATATCAAGCAGAAGCGGCTGACTTTTACCGAATCTATCGAGGGCGGCATCAAGGATGCCGAGGTGGTTTTCATCGCGGTCGGCACGCCGCCGATCGAAACCGAGGACGCCTCGGACCCTTCTAACGGCGGGACGGATCTATCCCAGGTCCGGGCCGTGGCGAAATCCATCGGCCTCGCGATCGATCACCCCATGACGATCGTCAACAAGAGCACCGTCCCGGTCGGCACGGGCGATATCGTCAAGGAAGCCGTCGAGAAGAACCAGGCGGGGAACGTCTCCTTCAACGTCCTCTCGAATCCGGAGTTCCTGCGCGAGGGGTCCGCCATTGCGGACTGCCTCAAGCCGGATCGCATCGTCATCGGCGCGCCAAGCGAGGACGCCGCCAGGCCGCTCAAGGAGCTCTACGCGCCGCTAGGGGCCCAGGTGCTGGTCACAGATGTGAAGAGCGCCGAGATCATCAAGTATGCGTCGAACGCTTTCCTGGCGACCAAGATCTCTTTCATTAACGCCATCGCGGACCTGTGCGAGAGTTCGGGCGCGGACATCGCCCAGGTTGCCGGGGGCATGGGACTCGACGAACGGATCGGCGCTTCATTCCTGAATGCAGGGATCGGATATGGCGGATCGTGTTTCCCCAAAGATACCCAATCGCTCATCCATACATTCAGTCAATTCAGCGAGGATAACCCTCTTCTCAAGGCCGTCGTCGCGATCAATTCAAGCCGGGTCGATCGCATCCTTGATCGTATGGAGAAGCGATTTGGGAAGCTCGACGGGCTGACGATCGCCATCCTTGGCCTCGCGTTCAAGCCCGATACGGATGATCTGCGCGAGGCCCGGAGCGTGGACATCATCACGCATCTGCTCAAAGGCGGCTCAAAAATAAGAACTTACGACCCCGTGGCCATGCCCGCCATGAAGGAGCATTATCCGGATATCGCCGACCAGATCGAATTTTGCGACGACGCATACGATGTCGCCCACGACGCCGATGCGCTCGTTATCGTCACCGAGTGGCGGCAATTCATTCAGTTGAACCTCGAGAAGCTCAAGAAAACTATGAAACAGCCGATAATCTTTGATGGGCGCAATATCTATTCGCCCGACGAACTCAAAGAATTGGAGTTCGAGTATTTCAGCGTCGGCCGAGGTTCCTGAACCATGATTCGTATTGAAGATATGGTCACTGAGATGATCGAGCGGGGCGCTTCGGACTTGTTTATCAAGGCCGGAAGCGCACCCAACATTCGCGTCGATGGGCAGATGCTCCCGACCAGCCTGCAGCAGATGATGCCGCCGGACACCGAGGCCGTCGCCCGCGCCATGATGAGCGATGACCAGTGGGAGCGATTCCAGGACGTGCCCGAGATGGATCTCGCTCTCGGCCTCTCCGGGATCGGCCGCTTTCGCGTCAACGTCTTCCGTCAGCGCGGAACAATCGGCCTCGTGCTGCGCCATGTGTCGCATCCCGATTTCTCATTTGAAGCGCTTAATATTCCGCTTGTCGTCAAGAGTCTCTCAGAGAAAAAGCGCGGCATGGTTCTCGTCACCGGCATGACCGGCGCGGGCAAGTCCACGACCCTGGCGGCGATGATCAATCATATCAACTGCACGCGAAAAGTGCACGTCATCACGATTGAGGATCCGATCGAGTTTCTGCATCAGGATAATCAATCGGTGGTCTGCCAGCGCGAGGTCGGGTTCGACACGCGCAACTTCCGCGAAGCCCTAAAGCATGTCCTTCGTCAGAGTCCCGACGTGATACTCATCGGCGAGATGCGCGATCTGGAGACGATTCAAACGGCGATTTCCGGAGCAGAGACGGGCCATCTGGTTCTCTCCACGCTGCATACGACCGACACGATTCAGACCATCGAGCGTGTCATCAACTATTTCCCCGCGTATCTGCATCAGCAGATTCGCTTGGATCTCTCGCTCTCGCTGAACGGCGTAATTTCCCAACGCCTCCTGCCGCACAAATCCGGCTCGGGCCGCGTTCCTGCTTGCGAGATCATGGTCGTGACGTCGACGATCCGTAAGCTTCTCCATGAAGGCCGGACGCTGGAGATCGTCGAGCTATTGAAAGACGGCGCCCATGTCGGCATGCAGACATTCAATCAGGCGTTGATTAACATGATCGAAGCCGGATTGGTTACATATAAAGATGCGCTCATGTATGCGACCAGCCCCGATGAGCTGCGACTGGCCCACGAAGGCCTTGGCTCGGGCTCCGCGGCGCTTAGTGATCAAGGCAACGTCGTCAACCTGTAGGATTCAGATAGGATTCCGAGCGATCTCGCCGGACCTCACTTCGAGTTTTGACAGCAGCTGTTCGGATTCGGTATAAGATACGGTCCGCGCGCGGAAGTGTGGGCTTTGGGATTGCCAACGGCGATTTCTGAGCCGGCTCTCGCCGTGCGCGCAACGATCTTTCCTGGGGCTATAGCTCAGCTGGGAGAGCGCCTGACTGGCAGTCAGGAGGTCAGGGGTTCGAGCCCCCTTAGCTCCACCATCAGTTCATTGGATTTGCGCTTGTTGCTTTCCAGTTTCCTGAGTCCGTCGATGCAATCGAAATGCACCGGCGGGCTCTTTTTTCGCCCTAAAGCCCTTCGAGCCGCGCGGCCTGGATGTCGCCGGCGTCGATCGCGCCATCCTGATTGATATCGCCCTGAGCCGGCATGACCGCAAGACCGAGTAGGAAATTGACAATTTCATCCAGGCTTGCCGGCGGTTGTGAGACGTCGACGCTCAAAGAATCCTCGGCCACATTGCCGAACGAATCAGTCACGGTCAGGCGGAGCGTCTGCATCCCGGCCGTGAGCATCGCAGCCAGTTCGGCGCCGGTTCCCAGAGGCGTCGGGTCGCCGTCGATCGTCCAGACCATCGACGCTCCATCAAGGATGCCGTCCTCGGGGTCGATGCCCGCGCCTTGAAGCTCAACAAGGGTCAATGCGGCCAGCTCGTCCGCCGCCTCGGGCGTGAGGATGAGCGCCGCCGGAGCACGGTCGCTGACCGTCATCGGCGGATCGGACATCGCCTTGCCAATATTCCAGCCGTCGCTGGCTTCGACGATAAATCGTGCCGGGCCCGGGCCGGGCAGCGTGTCTGTGTTCACGGTCAGAGATGTGGTCGAGACCAGGTCGATCGCTAGCGGGAAGACCGTCGCCCCGTCGTCCGGAGTGTAGAGGACATCATACGTAAGCATCGCGGTCTGGCCGGGATCGGCGTCGGTCGCGGACCAGGTGACCTCGATGTCGCCCGCTGCCAACGCCCCGGGGCCGTTTGGACCGATGAACGTGACGACCGGCGGCGCGGTGCTTGCGTCGAGCGTGGCCAACTCGACGGCGCCCTGCTTGACAACGACGCGCGCCGCACCGGGTTCATCACGCAGGACGACACTGAAAAAGACCGAGCCGAGCGAATCATAAACGCCCGTCCCAATCTCTGTCGCGTTGTCTCCGCCGATCAATTCGATATCGAAAAATGGAGAGAAGCTCTCGGCGTCGAGCACGGCGCCGCCACTGTCCTGGAGCTCAACGGTTAAGACGATCGGCCCCAGCGGCGCGGGCGTATCACGATTTGCAGGGTTCGAAGGCCGCAGCAGTGGTTCGAGCGACGCGGACAAAGTCGGGCTGGTTAACATGACCGAACCGCGAACGATCAACGCCGGATCGACCGGCACCGAAGGACGCAGATTCTTCCACTCCGGCCGACCCGCGAGCGATCCCCCGAGACTTTGGAAAAGGATGCGGTACGTCGCCGGGTCAGCCCATCCCGATCTGGAAACGCCCATGAAGTCGTGGACGGAGGTCAGCGTCGAATTTGGAACCGTAGGATCGTTTCGGGACCAGACGGGGCCGTCGAAGAAGAAAGATTTGAACGATCCCGTCGGACTGTATGCGTATTCTTCTTCGAAGAGCAGAATGCCGGAATCATCGAACTTGCTTGGGTCGGTCGGAATCGGATTCACAGTTGACGCTCCTCCGTCCTTATAGGTGTCGCCCAAATTGAATGGCGGCGCATGGCCAATCTCATGAGCCAGCGTGGACCCCGTATCCTTATTTCCCCCCGGATAGGTATCCAGGATGCTGATCGCCTTCTCGTTCCCAAATGACAGACTGTTCGATCCGTAGAGCGTATCGTTATCATTAAGCCCGACCGAAACGCTTACGAAACCGGCCACGTAATCCGCCATGCCACCCCCCCTAAGTGTGGTCGATGCTCTCAGTTTTTCCAGGTCGCTCTGGAGCGAGTGATTGAGAAGCGCGCCATGCGGCGGCACCAGAAGAACCACGGGTGCCGTTCGGAACGTTAGCCGCCGACGAAACTCATTGGGATCGATGGGATAAACGTCGGAGAAGAAAAACGCCGCCTTCATAATCGCAGTTGCATTGGGCAGGAATCGCGTCCCGCCGACCGAATCCGGCGCGTCCACCGTGACGATTAGAAGCCCGATGTTGTTCGTCGCCTGGAAGTTCAGACTCCCCAGGTCGACGCTGCCGACCTGCTTGCCACCGGCAAACATCCGTGCCTCGTAAGCAGCGGTTCCGGCCGGAGGGCTCGGCCACAGCACATTCAGGCTGTTCTCGCCCTTCATGCGCTTGGCTTCGTTCGCGGCGGTGTTATAGACGCCTAAATTTCGCAACACGAAGTCCTTGACCGCGGCGGTGCCTGGGATTTGCGTGTCGTTCGAGAATATCCCGCCGGTCACGCGCCTCGATATTCCGCCTTTGCCAGAATCGGCGAACAGCCGAATGATCGTCGGCTTGCCGGCAACGAGCAGGTCGGGGTCTTCATCGATGACCTGGATCGCGAGCGGTTCCATAAACGGCGAGAATTCCGAGGTGTTGCCCATCGAATCAATTGCGACGGCGGTGATGATGCCATCGTTTGGAATCGCGTTGGGATTGATGAAAAAATCGCCATTGCCATCGGCCGAAAGCACATTACTCAGCCCTTCCTGGAACTCTTTGCCCTGGCCCCAAAAACCGGGCTTATCTATCGGAATCGGATCGGCAAAGGCCTCCAGATCGGCTCCGGCCGGAGCCTTGCCGTTCAAGACGGTCGTCGAGATCCCGGGGATGAAACGGCGCGCGAACGTCGGCGGCTGGATATTGCCGTTTGCCCCGTCGGCGATACGAATCCCGCGTCGCTCGTTGCGATGAATCGAATTTTTGGTGATGCGATTACGGTCGGTCCCCATACCTTCGACGCGCACGCCGTTCTTCTTGTTGAAATGGATCTTGTTGTCCACGATCTCGTTGTCGACCGAGGCGCCCTTGATGAAGATGCCATGACGCACGTTCGGGCGCTCGCGGAAGGCCTGGCGATCCAGGCCGATCAGGTTCTTGGCGATCTCGACGCCGGTCGCGCCCATGTCCAGCACGATCCCATCCTCGGTATTGCCCGAGATGACGTTGCCGAACTGGGCCATGTCCTTCGTGCCGATCGTGGTCATGGTTGGCGTCGTGCCCAGAATTCGAATGCCGGCCATGCCGTTGGGCCGCTCGGCGCCACCGCTCGAACCCAGACCGATGAAGTTCCCCCGGATTCGCAATTCGGCGAGCCCCCCGGCGCGGCCCGCCTCGACTCGAATGCCATCGCGAGTGTTACCCGAGATCACGTTGCCCTGCTGGATGAAGTCATCAGCCACCATCTGGTCCAGCGAGGTGTTCTCGCCGCCGATCGTCAATACGGGTGTCGTTGTCCCGCCCGTAATGTTGATGAGAACCCCATCCTGATTCGGCACGGCGAGGATGCCGGTCGAATCCGTTCCGATGAAATTGTGCGCAAAAAAGAAGTCAGGCCCGCCGACGTCGTCACCGATCATGACGCCGGCCATTGTGTTGCCAGATATGGTGTTGCCCGCGTGACCTTCGAAGAGCGTGCCAATCGCGCCGTCGGTCGATTTGGTGATGCTGATCCCGTGCATGCCATTTCCGAGCGCCCCGTCGCGATTTGAATTAAGGCCGATAAAATTGCTCCACAGCCGCCACCCATCGGCTTCGTCGATTTCAATCCCGTGCTCGGTGTTGCCCGAAATGAGATTCGTAAACTTGCGTTCGTTACGATCGCCCACAATGACGAACTCCGCGTTCGCGCCATTGATCCGAATCCCCGATTTCATATTCGCGACTGCCGCGTCGCCTGCCGGATTTGTCCCGATGTGATTGCCGTGGATACGGACGTTGCGAATGATGTCCACGCCCGTATCCGGGATGGTCGCGCTGATGAGAATGCCGTATTCATCATTGCCGGAGATAACGTTGCCCTCGTTGATATCGCCCATTGGCTCGCCGACGATCAGATTGTTCAAACCGCCAATCTCCAGGCGTTCGCCCGTGCCGGGCCCCGGAGCCTCGATATTGATCCCTGCCTTGACGTTACCGACGGCCATGTCACCGGCCATGTTCGTGCCGATCTGATTGTTATGGATCTTCAGGTTGTGCGAGCGGTTGATGATGCGGATGCCCGCCTCGTTGTTGCCCGAGATGAGATTGCCCGTAAAATCCTGCGCGATCGAACCGATGGTGAGATCCTGGCAATTGTCGATGTCGATCCCGTTCATGGTATTGCCGCGCTTCATATCTCCGGCCGAATTCGTGCCGATCTTGTTGCCCATGATCTTCGGGCCGAAAACATTGAGCAGGCGAATTCCGTTCTTGGTATTGCCCGAGATCACATTGGGCAAATCCATGTCCTCTTGCCCGATCGTGATCCCGGTCAGCGTCACAGGTGACGTCCCCATGGCCCCCTCGATGAAGATCCCGTCGCCTGTGTTTCCGAGTGCGGTATTGCCCGGCTCCAGGCCGATCCAGGTATTGCGGATCATGATATTCTTAGGCACAACGCCCGTCGCGTCGATCGTGATCCCCGGCCCGCCGTTGCCGGCGATGTAAGAAATGCCGTCCATCGTGTCTCCGGAAATCGTCACGTTGTCCACGCCGTTCGTGATCAGGATACCGCCCATCGTATTGGCCGCGGCCTGACCGAAAAGCTCTCCGATGTGATTCTTGAAAGTGGTCACGTTCTTGACCATCGGGCCATCGAGCCGAATGCCGTATCCGGTGCCCGCGTTCGTATGATTTCGATGCATCGGCGCGCCGAGCTGGAGCGTATCGACGTTGCCCGAGACCCGAATGACGTCGTTGCCGAAGATCGGAGGCCCGCCCGGCGTGGCGTTGAACCCGAAGTGATAGAACTGGAGCTTGGTGTTCATGATCGGCGTGGTCGCGTTGTTCCCGTTGATGAAAAGCGCGTGACTGCCCGCCCCGGTGAAATCTGCCTCGACGCTGCCGCCGACGCTCTCATCCAATCCGCCCAGAACGGTCCCCTGAACGCCGTCCGCCAGCTCGATCGCGTGCCCGACGTTCGTCATGTTGCCCATGATCGAGGGGTTCGGCCCCCCGACGAATGTCCGCTGGACCGTCGTCCCGTCGGTTCCAACGCCGGTGATGAGAATGCCGTTGCCCTGATGCCCGCTGATGATGATATTGCGCGAGAGGCCGAACATGCCGATGGCGTTGTTCTTCGCTCCGCCACGGATCTCGACGCCGTGACCGGTGCCGTTGCCCGCGCCGACCGGATTGGTCGCGTCGAATCCGATCCATGCGTGGTCGATGATGTTTGCATTCGTGCCGGCGCCCTCGATCAAGACGCCGCCCATCGTGTTGTTTGAAATGAAGCTGATCTGCCCGCTGTTGTTCGGCTGCCCGATGATGTTGCCCGAAGCTCCGCCCGAGACATGCACGCCGTATCCCGTGTTTGCGCCGGCTGTGGACGCTTCAGTGACACCCGAGGTAATGCTGCTCAGGATATTGCCCGTCGTCGCCGCACCTTGAATGACGAACCCGGACATCATGTTGTTGTAAGAGAACGTGTTGGCAATGGTATTGGTCGAAGCGCCATCGCGGATGAGCACGCCGATGCCGGCGCCGCCCTTGGCGACGCAGCTCGTCAGGTCGTTCATCGTTGCGGCCGCGCCATCGAAGACGAATCCGTTGCCACCGCTGTTCTGGACGATCATCGAGAGAATGCTGATGCCGTTGGTCGCGATCCGAACCGCATCGCCCGGGAATCCGCTGACCGTGAAGCCGCTGATTAAGTGGAAACTGTCGGTCATGTCGAATGCGAACCCACCGGGCGCCAGGCCGCTTCCGTCAAGAACCGTCACCGTGGCCGCTTGAAGCGAATCTGCGGAGTCGTTCAGCGGGGGCAGGTAACTTGTCAAAACGTGGCTGGGCCCGGCGTTGTTAAGCACCTGAATCGTGTCTGTAACACCCGAGCCGAAGGTGCCGACAATGAGCGCGACGCCCATGCTGTTGAATTCGTCGTCGAAATCAGGATCAACGATGTTGAATGGCGTGCGATCGCCGTTGGCAATCAGGAGCGCCTCTCGCAGCGTGATGAATCCGTCATTCGCCGGCGCGCCATCGGTCGACGAATTGACTTTGATGGTCCCGGCCGAAGCTCCGGAGACGAACATCAGCATCAAAAGACTGAAGGACCACGTGCGGATGGAACGACACTTCATGAAATAAACTCCTGGAAGGGTTTCACGCCTGAGCAAGCGAACCAACATCTAGAGTAGATGCCGCGAATCTTCAACCTCGATGACCACCAGGCGCGGCCCTACGATTGCCTATTCCGCGCCGCTGGGAAGACATCGAAATCCTGGAAACTTTTATCGACGGGCGGCGGACCGGCGTCTTCGCGGGTGAATGAAAATGCCTCCGGCCGGCCTCGCCGTCTGACGCTTCATCCCTCTTGATTCGCTATGCCGACCAGCCTTGAAGCATGCGCATGTAGTTCGCGCGCTCGTAGGCCTCGGGGTCCGGGCAGTGTTCCAGGTTCATGGAACCCTGCATTTGCGTTAGCGATTCGTATTCGTTCGCCTCCATCCACTCGATCATTCCGCAGCGAATCTTATCGAGATGCTCCGCGCCGAATTTGAGTAGCGCCGAGACGATCTGGACACCGTGTGCGCCGGCCATCACGGCTTTGATCGCGTCGTTTGCGCCGTGGACGCCGCCGGTCACCCCGAGCGAAGTTTGAAGTCGGCCCGAGAAGATCGCGATCCAACGCAGGCGCAGCGCAAGCTCGCCGGGCGTGGAGAACTGGAGCGTGCGGTCCACGCTCAGCGAGTCCGGATCAATCTCGGGTTGGTAGAATCGATTGAACAAAACAAGCGCATCGACGCCGCATCGCTCGAGCTCGCGAGCGAAATGGGCGAGCGACGTATAGAATGGCGAGAGCTTGATCGCCACCGGTATGCGCAGCTCCGCTTTCAAGTGACGAACCATTTCAAGCGTGCGTTCCTCAATCTCTTGAGCGCTCGTCTCGGGATCGCTTGTCAGGTCGTATACGTTTAGCTCCAGGCCGTCGGCGCCGGCTTCCTCCATAAGGAGCGCATGCCTGAGCCAGCCGCCGGGGGTCGTACCGTTCAGAGAGGCGATGACGGGGATGTCGACCGCCCCCTTGATGGCCGCGATTTGCTCCAGATATTGATCGGGCCCACGCATGAAAATCGCAGGATCGGGCAAGTAACTGGCTGCCTCGGCGAACGAATCGCCGATCCGGTCGATATGGTCGTGCGTCATGATTTGCTCGATGAAGATCTGCTCTTCGAAGAGCGAATTCATGACGATGGCCGCCGCGCCGGCATCTTCGACTCGCCGGACCGTATCCAGGTCTTCGGCCAGCGGAGAGGCCCCCGCGATGAGCGGGTGAGGCAATCTCAGATTCATGTATCGAGTGGATAAATCCATGATGTCACGATCCCTTCGGGGTAACGCTTGATGGTTTTTCTTCGCGCGTTCGGAATTCTCGCGATCGCT
>JAJFLK010000037.1 GCA_021772735.1 Candidatus Sumerlaeota bacterium
CGGAAGAAAACTCCCGACCCGGCGGATTCTTGACATCTATCGAACGGCAACGCGTCGCCGCACGTACCTTCGGCTCGGCGGTGGGTGATACACAAACGCCACTCGGCCGAAAATCCTGGCCCGGTGGACAACGCAGGCCTCTTTCCAACCGATTCGGTTCGCGACCGCATCCAGACGCGGAGCCCTGCCCGGCCCGACCGGCGTGATGTTCGCCGTGATCTCCTGGGTCGTGTGCGAGAAGAGAACAATATAATGATCCTCAGGCGCCACGAGCTTGAAATCCCACTGGATCTCGTTCGATGTCGCGATGGGCCCGTCATCGCTGTCGATCGGTTGCCCGTTTCGGTAGTACCTGCCGGCGCGACGCTCGAAGGTATCGCCGGGCCCGCCGACGATTCGCTCGAAATCGTTTAACGGATCGATGACGTATGCGTTGCTCCCTTCGAAGGTGTTGCTCCCAGTTTCCAGCTTCACCTTGGCAGGGTCGTAGTAGACCACCTCTCCGATCTTCGGATCGCGAAACTTGTAAGAGATGATGTCGATCGCGACGCGATCGCGCAGGCGAAAGAAGGGCGTGAACGCTTCGCCGCCCACACTGCGATATCGCATGAAAAAGGCGGATGAGATCAAATATGCCGCGAACGAGAAGAGGGCAATCTGGACGAGCCAGCCGACAAACGCCGTCAATGAACGCCTCAGATGCCAGAATTGCGCGTTGATCTGCACGGCTGTCTTGAAACCGTCGTGGAAGGCGTATGCCGCCCAGACAAAGGCCGCCATCATGACGTATACATTATAAGGATGGTAAAACGTCGCGGCGAAGATCGCGATCACCATCGCCCAGCCCATGACGAAATATAGAGCCTTGAGGGATTGGGCATTGTAAATCTGCCCAACTCCGGGGATGAGACTCAGGAAGCCCGCCAACCACGGATCGCGGTGATTAACGTCCTGGGGCGGAGGCGGGACGAGACGGGCAATGAGCAGGGCGTAGCGCACCCTCATACGGCCCAATGCGCCTCGGAGCGCCACGAAGCGGGGCCTGCGAGCGACTCCCTTCACGTGAGCGTCGATCATCTCGCTCACGTCGGGCTCATACCGCGCGTCTAGCAAGGCGTCGCAACGAATACATCGCACATCCAGATCATTGTGATGGAACCCGCAGGAGGGGCAGGATTTCACTCCGGTCTACTCCGCCGCCCGGCGTAATGGGCCGTTCTCATTGGGATCCAGATTCAAGATCGGGCGCGATCAGACTGAATAATCCCGAGGCACCCCGGGCAACACCGCTCTCGATGCGGAGAGCCCCTCAACATATAATGGGACGTATGAAGTCCGGATCGAACGAACATTTCGCACGCCCACCGGCGCTGATTCTTGCCGGACCCACAGGGGTCGGCAAGACCGAACTCGCCGTGCGACTCGCCGAGCGACATCGATACGCGCTGATATCGGCCGATTCGATGCAGATCTACCAGGGGATGGCGATCGGAACGGGCCAGCCGACCCCCGATGAATTGCGCGGCATCATTCTATATGGTTGTGCGATGCACGAGCCTGGCGAGGCGTTCAGCGTAAAAAGTTTTCTCGATGTGACGGACGATGCCCGAGCTCGAAGCGAAGCATCCGGCCTCTCGCCTCTCTACGTCGGGGGAACGGGCATGTATCTGCGGGCTTTGCGGTTCGGCCTGTTCGAGGATGAAGCATCCGACCCGGATCTGCGGGCCGAGCTGAACCAAAGAATCGAGCGCGAGGGGCCTGCCGCGCTTCATCGCGAGCTTGCCGAGATCGATCCAGAACTTGCGGCTCGGGTCTCGCCCACCGATCCGGTGCGAATCATCAGAGGCCTTGAGGTCTTCGCGACAAGCGGATCCCGCCTCAGCGAACTGCAAACGCAGTGGAACGACAAGAAGCCGCGATTCGAACACACGCTTTGTGTCCTGACCTGCCCGAGAGCCGCCTTGGTCGAGCGAATCGAGCGCAGGGTCGATGCGATGCTGGCGGCGGATTGGATTGGCGAAGTCCGGACATTGCTCGATGGGGGTGTGCCCGAGACGAGCCATTGCATGAAGGCGCTCGGCTATCGCGAGATCTCCCGGCACCTGCGCGGGGAATTGGGCGAGAGCGAAATGCGCGAGATGATCAAGGCGCGCACGCGTCAATTCGCACGCCGACAGATGACCTGGTTTCGGCGCGAGGCCGACACGGTCTGGATCGAATACGACGGAAGGAACCTGACACCGGCTCTTGCCGCAGTCGAAAAACTCCTTGAGGCACGAGGTTCCAGGCCCTAAACTGAGTCGGTCGAGTGTCCTGATTGTGACATCTCCATCCCGTATTTTGAGACGCGGTGGGGTGGATTCCGGCCCTGGCGACGCGAAGGAGTTCCCTCGTGAAGCCCGGACGATGGCCAAGGCGAGCGTATTATCCCGGACGTAAGAACCCGGAAGCCCGCCAAGAGCGAAGACCCAAGAAAAGAGAGCCCAACGATGGCTAAGGCGAGCGTTAACCTACAGGACAGTTTCCTCAATCAGGTTCGCAAGGATGGAAGTCGGGTCAAGGTGATCTTGCTCGACGGTACGAATTTGGACGGCATCGTCCGAGGCTTCGATAGCTTCACTGTCGTCATGACCACTGGCGAGACTCAGCATCTCGTCTACAAGCACGCAATTGCGCAGATCATCGGCGAGCGTTCCTCCCAGCAGAGCCGCCGGGGAAACGGCGAGCGACGCGCCCCATCCAAAGAAAATCGGGAACGCAGCGAGCCGCGCAAGAAGGAAGCCTTCAACACGCTCAACGTCTCCCGCGTGACGATCTCCGAAGATTCCGAGTCCTAGAGTGAATACAACTTCGACGTTGACCGACTCGGCGCGCGAGACGCTTGAGACGATAATCGCCGTCTTCAAGCGCGTGAATCGGGCGCGGGTTTTCGGCCACGTTCGCCCCGATGGAGATTGCATCGGCTCCCTGCTCGGGATGCACCATATCTTAAACCATTACGGTATCGCGCACGAGCTGGCGGCCCCTGAGTTAAGCGGCGAGCGCTATGGGCCCATCCCCGGGTTTGAACTGATCCGAGACGAGCCGTCGTCCGGGTTTGAGCCCGACGTCACGATCTACGTCGACAACGCGACGCCCGAGAGATCGTTCGCCGAGCCCGAAGCTCCCGACACGACTATCAACATCGATCACCACGCGGGCAATTCAAGGTACGCCGAAGTGAATTGGATCGAAGGCGGATGCGCGGCCGTGGGAGAGATGCTTTTCGACTTCGCCCGTCACGCACAGATTGAGATCACTCCTGACTTCGCAACGGCGCTACTGCTCGCATTGCTGACGGATACCGGATCGTTCCGTTACAGCAACGTCCGAGCGCGCCACTTCGATATCACGGGCGATCTGATTCGCGCCGGTGGCGATCTTATGCTCGTCAATCGGACCGCGTTCGAGGGTCAGCGCCGCGAATCGATCCAGATCGCAGGCGAAGTCTATTCGTCGATATCTTTTCAATGCGAGGGCAAAGCGGCCTGGAGCGAGCTGCGCGCCGAACGGCTCGAAAGCTTCGGCGGATCAGTCAATGTGCCGGAAAACCTCGTCAGCGAATTGAGGGCGATTCGGGGCGTCGAGGTTGCGGTTCTATTCACCGAGCTGCGGCCGCCGGGCCTGCGAGCGAGTCTTCGGGGGACCGGCAGGATCGATGTCAGTGCCATCGCGGCCCAATTCGGAGGCGGTGGGCATGCCGCTGCCGCCGGCATCACCCTGAGCGAATGCGACTACGAATCAAATCGCTTGAAAATCCTGGCGGCGATCGAACACGCCGTCGGCTGCTGATCGCCCGCGGGCCAATTCAGTCTTCCAAAATTTTGATACTCGAATTTGTTGTGCGGATGCGAATTGAAGTTTTCTCGTCCGAGCCGGATCGGCTAGTGGCAATCAGACACTTGCGGTCGTTCCTCGAATACTCGGACATGGCAAAGTCGTTGATGATCTTACCGTTCGTCGTCAATGCGTTGACTCCGAACATCGAATCGTTCGGAAGCTCAAGAGTGACCATGCCATTGGAAGAAACAAATTCGTTGCGTCCGACCAGAGCGCCTTCATAAGTGATGCGCCCATTGCTCGTTCGAGCTTTCACGGTGCATGGCGTATCGCCAATGTCGATACCGATCCGACCGTTGCTCGCTTTCAAGTCCAGCGCCTCGGGTTCTCCATCGACCAGGATCGACCCATTGGTCGAGCGCGCCTCTAACGAACCGGATTCCATTTCGGCCTTGATCGTACCGTTGCTCGTCTCGGCGTAGATCTTGCCTCGCGCGTCTTCGATCGTGATCGGACCGTTTGTCGTTTCCAGTCGCGCATTTCCGTTCAGGTTGTCCAGGCGAATCGCTCCGTTGGTGGTGATCGCGACGACGTCGCTGCCCGGGGGAACCTCAATATCAAAGCGAACGCCGCCCCCGCTCCATATATGGTGCGACGTGCTTCGGGCTTCAATTTCGATATTGTCGCCCTTTTGATGCATTCGAACCTCGATGTCGTCCAGAGATTTCGATTTGCGGTGGGCAACCGCGTGTGCAAATTTCGTGCAAACGACGCGGACCAAACCTTCGGAGCCTTCTTCGATCGTTATCGCGCCGTTAAAGCCACGTATCGTGACATTCGGCGGTGCGTTGACGCGGAATTCCTGCTCGAGCTGCTCTTCGGTTTCGGCCCCGCAGTTGCCGTTCAGGCACACAAAAAGGACGGCCACGAGAGAAACCGGGAGAAGTGCTATGGCTCGATACATGTCTTGCCTCTTGATGCCCTCGGAATCGGTCCCTTCAAGCTGACCGACTTCAAGCGGGACGCATCTGCCACCCGCCTGATGAATTAGACCCGGCCCCACGCGAAAAAGTTAGCCCCGGGGGCCGAAAATATCCAAAAAAATTTCGCCTAAGCCATATGTTCGCAAGCCTCGGAGCCGATCCAAGCGGTGCGATTAGCCAAGTGATCTCTATCCCGGCCCGCATGCCATTGAAATAAAAGGCTTTACAAGCCGTCCAGGCTCTTCGCGTCGAGCATTTGGCGGGCGAGGAACCCGATTTATGCGCCGGCAAAACCACGCACGAATCCGTTGTTCTGAGATCCAGCCAGCTCACCTGCTTGCGATCTAAGGATTAGCGCCCATTTTCGGCTAATCTGCTCGCCCCAAAAACCCGAAAAAAATAACGACGGCAATGGACGGGCAAATTGAGAGTCCTCATGGGCAGGCGCGTATATCTGCGGAGTAATTAATCCGAGCTGTGTCAGTCATCCGAGCAGAAAATATCATCAGGGACATCAACGTCGGCATCGACGGAGAGAGTCTCGCGCGCCTGCTCGACTATCATCCGGGCAAAATCCAGACCGGCGCGAGCACGATCAAGTGCTTCTGCCCCCTCCATAAAGAGCAGGCGTTCCGCTCGCTTCTGATCGACGACAAAACGAAGACGTATCGCTGCAAGATGAAGCGCTGCGTCGGGTTCGACGGCGGGTCACTCGTCGAGTTATGGGGCCTCATCAAAGGCCTCGAAGATCTCGATGCGGCTTTGGACCTGGCCGAAAAGCTTGAGTTGGACATTGACGTTGCCTCGATGCGATCGCTGGGAGCCGAGATGGTTCTCAAGACCGAGAGCATGCTCCAGGCCGGCGACCTCGCCGAAGCGCGCCTGGCGATAGACCAGGCCATTTCCTTCATGCCCCGCGATGCGACCTCGGCCCGGCTCTCGGCTCGAATCCACGAGGCCGGCGGCGACGTCATCCGCGCGGTCGAAGAGAAACTTAGAGCATTTGATCTATTGGTCGAGGCCGGGGAATTTAATACGGCCAATGAAATTCTGGCGCCCATGCTCGAAGCGGCGCCGGACAATCTTCAATACGCCTTGCGAAGGATCGTTCTGGCCCAGGCCTGCGGCGAGGACGCAGCGATCTGCGAATCGATGCTCCGCGTCGTCGAGATTCACGGCCGGCAGGGAAGCGCTTCGGCTCAGATCGAAGCCCTCGGCCAGTTGGTCGAGGCGGCTGCCGAGCAGCCCGATTCCCTGACTCGGGCCGCCGAGATCTATGAGAAGGCCGGACAAACCGAAGAGCTCGTCGGCGTTCTCCGAAAACTAAGTGGGATCCATGAGCTCGAAGCTCGGTGGAAAGAGCTGTGCGAGGTCCAACGCCGTCGCATCACACTCGAACCGGAAAACCTTATCCTGCGCGAGGAACTCGCGGGAACTCTTCTTCGGCTTGAGCAGACGAATGAGGCCGTCAAGATTTTCATCGAACTTGCGGACGATCATAGATCCTCGGGCGGCATGGAGAAGGCCCAGGACCTGCTCAACCAGCTTCTCAAACTGCAGCCCGGATGCGCGGAGGCAAAGAAACGCCTCGCGGCCTGGAACGCCGAGTCAGGCAATCCGGCCGAAGCCATCGAGCTTTATCGCAGCCTGGCGGCCCAGGCGCGCGAGACCGGCAGAATCGACGAATCGGCGTGGTTCCTGAGCCAGGCCAAGATCGTCGATCCCGAAGATACCGGAGTGCGCCGCGATCTGGCTGAAACGAATCTGGCCCAGGGCGACCTGGATGGCGGACTCAAAGAGCTTTTCGAACTTGCCAACATCCACCTCACCGAAGCAGACCCGAGCGAGGGTTTTGTGATCCTGGAGAGAATCGACGAACTTGCTCCGACTGATCAGAAGCGCCAGATCGAGATTGGTCAGTGCCTTGAAGCGGGTGGCTTCGATGATCGCGCGCTCGAAAGCTACCGCGCCTGCATCGAGCGGATGCGCTCGGAACAAAAGCACGAGTCGGCGCTTGAGCTCTGCAAAGAGGCGGCTCGCCTCGCACACGATGACACGGAGTTGCTTGAGACCCGAATCGGCCTGCTGCTGGATTTGGATCGCAAAGATGAGGCGATCGAGCTCTGCCGAGAAATGGCTCGGTCGCACATCGGGACCGAAGAATTCGATAAGGCCGAAGGGCTGCTGCAAAGGGCGATCAAGATCGACCGCACCGAGCCCCGCGCCAAATCTGATCTTGCCCACCTTTACGAGACTATGGAACGCCCGGACGACGCCGGCCAGGTTTGGATCGAAGTGGCGCTCTTCCACCGCGCCGCCGAGGACCTGGAGCGCGCGCTCCAGGCGGCCCGCGAGGCTCTGAGGCTCTCGCCGGCGAATGTTGAAGCGATGGGCATCGCCGGCGAAGCGCTCGAGCAGCAGGGCCAGACTTCGGCCGCGCTGGAGCTGTGGAAGGC
>JAJFLK010000361.1 GCA_021772735.1 Candidatus Sumerlaeota bacterium
AAGGCGCGCGCAAAGTCACCGGCCTGCGCCACGCGGCGAGCAACTCCCTGGGCTTCGGCGGGCACAACAGTGTCATCATTCTATCTCGCAACGGCGCATAATGAGCGACAAGGCTTCCGCACGATCCGCGCTGCTCAATCAGTTTAAGATCAATTTCGATCTGGACGACCTTCCGGATGAAAAACTAGACCTTGCCCTCACGCACAGCAGCCATGCCTACGAGCGCGGGATGGCAAGGAACAACGAGCGCCTCGAATTCCTTGGCGACGCGGTGATCGGCCTGATCGCGGCGGATTATCTTTTTCACGATGACACCGGCGCGGTCGAAGGCGTGCTCACAAAACGCCGTGCGCGCCTCGTCAGCCGGGCGCTGCTCGGCCGGCGCGGCGAAGATATGGGCATCGGCCCGCTGCTCCTCCTGGGACACGGCGAGGCAGCCGGAGGCGGTCGCGCAAAGCGCTCGGTCCTGGGTAGCGCGCTCGAATCCATCACCGGCGCGGTGTTCGGGCATCGCGGATACGAAGGCACGGCCTTATTCGTCCGCCGGCACATCGTCGAACCGCTCATGGGCAAACTCCGCGACGACACTCTGCACGGCGATTACAAATCCGGCCTCCAGGAATGGAGCCAGTCCAAGCGCGATTGCGTCCCGACCTATCGGGTGGTCGAGGAAAGCGGACCGGCCCACGCCAGGCAGTTCCGAGTCGAGGTCCAGATCGACGGCGAAATCATGGCCGAGGCCTCCGGCAACCGCATCCAACGGGCCCAGAACGAGGCCGCTCGAATCGCGCTCGAAAAAATACGTGGCTCGGGCGATGACTCCGGCGACGACGCGGACTCGGGTCCGGGCAACGCGATGGAAGGCGAGACCGGCGACGCCCCAAGCGATCAATCATCATCATGAAGGCCGCGACGCTTGCCCTGATCCCTTATCCGCGTCAGATCAAACGCGCCGGCGGGTGGGTGCGCTTCGGGGACTCGGCATTCGCGTCCGGGGGTCCGCTTGAGCTTCGCTCGGGCACGGCGACGACCGAATCCCAAACGCTCGGCGTCGAATTCGTGAATCAAGATCTCGCGCGACGCGGATCCGGCGCCCGCAACGAGCCAGACGATGCGGACCAAACCCGGACCGGTGCGCCTCGCGTCGATCCTGTAATCGTGCTCGCGCCCGAAAGCTTCGACATTCCCAACGCTGAGGAGGCCTACGGGCTGCGCATCTCCGAGCGAGGCATCGAGATCGCGGGGCGAAGCGAGAGGGCGATCTTCGCCGCCCTGCAAACGCTGCGCCAGCTCGTGCGGCAATTCGGCTCGACCCTGCCGCAGTTAGAGATCATCGACCGGCCGGCGTTTGCTCATCGAGGATACATGCTCGACGTCTCGCGCGGGAAAGTCCCCAAACTGGAGACTCTCTTCGAACTGGTCGATACGCTCGCGCTGCTCAAATACAACCAGCTTCAGCTCTACATCGAGCACACGTTTGCCTTCGAGCGCCATCCGGAAATCAGCGAAGGACATTCGCCGCTGACGAGCGAGGACATCCGCACGCTCGATGAATACTGCCGTCGTCGTCACATCCGGCTCGTGCCGAATCTTCAATCGTTCGGCCACGCAACGCATATCCTGAGCCGCGAGCGATACCGACATCTTGCCGAAAGCGATTTCCGCGGCGGCTGGACGCTCTCGCCCGCCGAGCCCGGCACGTATGAACTGCTCGCCGAATTCTATGAGGAGTTCCTGCCGAACTTCGGCGCAACCGATCTCTTCAACGTCAACTGCGACGAGACGTGGGATCTGGGCAAAGGCAAGAGCGCGGCGATCGCCGAACACGACGGCAAGGGTAAGCTTTATCTCGGCCACCTGCTGCGCGTGCGGGAGCTGGCGGCGCACCACGGGCGCAGGACGATGCTTTGGGGCGATGTGGTCCAGAAGTATCCCGAGCTCGCGCGCGAATTGCCCGATGATGTCGTTCTGCTGAACTGGGAATACGAGGCGGCGGACGAGCAGAGTTATCGCAAACGGCTCGAGCCGGCGCGCGCCAGCGGCCGCGAGCATTGGGTCTGCCCCGGCTCCAGCGCGTGGAACAGTCTGTTTTTTCGCAAGGCCAACGCCAGGCGCAATCTGCTCGATTTCGCCCGGGCGGGCCTCGACGCCGGCGCGACCGGTTACCTCGTCACCGATTGGGGCGACAACGGGCATTTCAATGGCCTTGCCGCCTCGCTCTGGCCGTTGGCCTTCGGCGCCCAATGCGCCTGGAACGGTGGTGAGGCCGCGACGAATGACACGGCGAGCCGCATGACGTTCGACCGTGCTTTCTGTTCAACCGTTTTGCAAACCGAAAGCGAGCGAATCCCCGAAGCATTGGGTTTGCTGGGCGGCTTGGTTGAAGATTTCGAAATCCGTGTCCCGAACAACTCGCCGGAGCGCTGGATGCTCACATGGCCGACCGACGCCGAACGGCCCGACCGAATGCTCCTCGGCGATCTGGCGCCGTACGATCGAATCACAAAACGCGCAGTTGAAACGGCTCTTGCCAGATGCACCGGTGCGATACCGCTATTTGAAATCTCTGAAGGCCTCGCCGCCCCGGATTGGCAATCCGAGTGGCGCCTCTCGGCCGCGTTGGCCGCTCATGCGTGCCGCCGATTTCTCTATCACAATTTCGGCGCGGGCGATCCGCGCGCGCTCGCCTCCGAGATGCAGGCCCTGCGGGCGGCCTTCGAGGAATCCTGGTCGCATAGCAATCGGAGCGGGGAATTGACGCAGAACCTCACGGAACTCGACCGCGCGGCGGCCTGCTACGCCGAAGATCCACGACAGAAAATCACATTTGGATCAGCGTGACCGCACACACGGATTCAGCGATTCAGATTTCGTGATTCAATTTTAGTGATTCAGGTTAATGGCTCGGACTTCGTGGATCGAAGGGACCTGCTCTTTGATCACCTTCTCGATCCCGCGCTTGAGCGTCGCCTCCGAGTTTGGGCAGGTCTCGCACTCGCCGATCATTCGGATATCGACGATGCCGTTGTGAATACCCACGAAGCTGATATCGCCGTCGTCCTTCTGGACGAAGGGTCGCAGCTCCTCGAGGATCGCGCGGACGCGAGCCTCGACGCTTTCGATGGATTGGCCCATGATTTGCACCTTCTTGAAGAAACCTGCCTGACAACCGCCAGCAAGGTGTAGCCACCTCTGCTTTTGATTGTTAGGCGTGACTAACTATGAGACGCGCCTCAAGGCGGTGTCAAGGTTGGAATCTCACGCAAACAACCGAAGCACCAACGCTTACTCAAGAATG
>JAJFLK010000362.1 GCA_021772735.1 Candidatus Sumerlaeota bacterium
GATCGTCACCAACGGGCAGGCGACGGGGAACCTCGGGACGATCAATCTGGCAACGATCAAGACGGATTTCAAAAAGGCGTATTGCGAATTCATCGTCGAGCACGAGGCGGGCACAGCGACAAATCTGGCGACGATCCCCGCCGAATGGCAGGCCGCGTTCAACGCCGCAGCCGCCGCGGCGACGGCCGATGCCGTCGGCAACGGTCACAATTTCGACGTCAATGCCCTGTTCTATCACGACATCGCTTCGCCTTATACGTTCAACATCCACACGCCGACGGTCTATAACGCCAACCGGGCCGCCGGCAAATGGCGAATCACGATGGCCCCGGGTTCGGCCACGGTCGCCCGTAATCAGGACTGCCAGTGGATCGCCACGTTGATGAGCGATTTTTTCACAAAAGAGTTCATGAAGTCCCTCGCCAAAGGCGGTCTGCTGCCGGGCATTACAGTTGTCCGAGGCATCGAAGGCTGCACATGGGACGCGCTCGGGATGCAGCCGAATTATCCGGATGGATCGGGCGGAACAACAACGGTAGCTTACTGCACATCGGGCGTCGCGACGGATGTGCGGGGTTGCTACGTCTGGTATGGCATCGACGTTTATAATTCCTGGGGCATCTACGGGCTGACGTCCAATACGATGCACGAGATGGGGCATTGTTATTATCGCGAGCATGCCCCGGGAGGCGGTTCGGGGGGCGCACAGGCGGCCTATCACGATCCGCACGATATATGCGTCATGAGCTATGCGAACTGCGAAGGCGAGTATTGCGGTCAGTGCGTCGGCGCGTTAATGGGATTTGATACACGCGCGTCTCAATTCCAGGGCCAGCCCCCGCCACCACCGCCGCCACCGCCGGGCGCAGCCCCAGCGGCCCCGGCTGCGCCAGCGGCGCCAGGCGCGGCTCCGCCAGGCGGAGGCACACCGTAAGAAGCCCCGAGAACGAAGACGATTGATAAACACAGACCTGCCATGAATAACACCAAAGCTGAGCTCAGCGCCCATCCCCGAAGTCTTTTGAAGGCCGTGACGCGTCACGGATGGTGGTATGAAACAAAATGTCTTTGCCCGGCAAATCTCCCGCATCGGATGCATGGCTGGCATCGTGCTGGCAAGTGCGTCGTGCGCACGCGGATCGGATGACGATATGAGCCTGCGCATACAGCTCAAAATTACACCCACCGAGGCGGTCATCCAACAGAACCTCCGGTGCGATTACGTCCTGGAAAACACAGGCTCCAAGGCGGTGCGCGTGCTGGACCCCGGCCTCGCCAAGTCCATGCCCATCTGGCGCGTGACGTCGGTCGATACCGGCATCGAACGCGTCTTCCAAAACAAGCTGAGCATGTTTGCCAAAGAGGCACAGACGATAGAGATCGCCGCGGGCGCATCGCTTGATTGCGGCGCGAACCTGTTGGATCAAGTCACGTTCGCCAAGCCGGGGACGTATGACGTTACGGTCGAATACGAGTGGAACGACGGCCAGAGCAGCTCGCGCTCCGCGCCCGTGCGGATCACCATCACCGAAGCCAACATTCGTTATCTGACGATGATCCCCGAGGCCGGCGGGCGCGTCGCGCTTCAGAATCTGCTTTGGGTCAATACCTCGCCCGAGGGCGGGTCGCTCATGCTGACCAAGGCCCGGCTCGGCAGGCGTCCGACTCTGGATGAAGTATTCACCCTGGAAACCATCGACCCGCGCATCAAGGTCTACGGATACGAGGCCGAGAACCGCCGCCATCCGAGCCACCGCTGGGTCGCCTGGCTTGAGCTGGGCGGAATCCAGGGCTTCTGCCTCGAAGATAACGAGAAAAGTTCCCTGCGCGTCCAGTTCACGAAACTGCCGGACGTCCCGACGGAAATCGTCGCGCCTCTCCTGCCGTTCTCCGAGACCGATCACGATCAGGATGCCGTGGTCGTCCTCGCCCAGACGAACGAAGCCGGGCGGGCGAACATCCAGATGGCCGTCATCGAGAAAAGCGGCGATGTCGCCGAGGGGCCCGCGACTCAGGTCCAGGGCGGCCGAGTCGGGTGGGCTCAGGGGCTTACGCTGACGACGGGGGATCGCCGCGTCTGCGTCGTCGCCCAGACCAAGACCGATGAAGGGCCGCAGCTTACGCTCCAAGAGATCAGCTGGCCGAAAAAATCCGGCGAGCTCGAACACGTCGGCCAGGCCAAGATCGACGGCGAACTTCTGGGATCGGCCATCGTCGTCGACAGCGACGACACCGTGCGCGGCGCGGTCATCTCCAAGCTGCGCGAATCGAGCGACGCGCTCGCGATCTCGCTGCTGCGCTGGAGCCACGCCGCCGATGGCCGGTTTGAAGCCGAAGAGCCCATCGCTCTGACCATCGAGCCGGGCCGGGACGTCACCGATGCCCGGCTCGGGATCGGCGACGACGGCAAGGTCTTCGGCATCTTGAGGCGCGATGACGGCCTGTGGCTCCACTTCAATTCCGAGGAGCCGGGGCTCAAGCCGGTTGTCGCCTCGGAAACGAACTTCTCCGGGATCGTCGAGATCGCGATGCTCGGCACGCGCGCTCCGGCTATTATTTATGCGTTCCCGCCCTATGGATTCGCTTTCTGCAATCTGGATGGCACGGCAATGAGCCCCGGCGCGCACCCGTGATATCACGTCACGCCTCTCTGATCGCCGAAACCAATGGTCCGTCGGCACATGGATCGCGAATCGCATCAGAAGCCCTT
This sequence comes from Candidatus Sumerlaeota bacterium, assembly GCA_021772735.1. GTDB lineage: Bacteria > Sumerlaeota > Sumerlaeia > MVZB01 > JAJFLK01 > JAJFLK01. The sequence goes on from JAJFLK010000362.1 coordinate 2,711, forward strand.
GCTATCGGACGGTTTTCTTGCCTGTGCCACATGCCTCTTGGGAATAGGTATATGGGGCCAGATACATGGCGCGGCATTCAAGTATCTCGATATTTTTTTATGGCCGATTCTGGCCCCAACGAGCTACA
>JAJFLK010000363.1 GCA_021772735.1 Candidatus Sumerlaeota bacterium
GCTCGACCGTCGCCGCCGAAGGCGACCGCATCTGGTACGTCTCGAACCAGTGCCAGATCGTGTGTGCCGACGTCGAGGGTTTCCGCGATGGTGAGAACGACGGCCCCTATACGGACGAGAAATACACCGGCGAGATGAACGGTGATTTCATCTGGGTCGTGGACATGATGGAGGACTACGGCGTCTTCCCGCACAACTTGGCAACCTCCTCGCCGCTCATCGTCGGCGATGGGCTTTTCATCGTGACAAGCAACGGGGTCGACGAAGGCCACTTCTTTATCCCCTCGCCTCGCGCGCCCAGCTTCATGTGCGTCGATAAGAACACTGGCGAGCTGGTCTGGGAAAGCCGTCTGCCGGGCAAGAATATTCTCCACGGTCAGTGGTCCAGCCCGACCTACGGCGAGGTCAACGGAAAGGGGCAGGTCTATTTCCCCGGCGGCGATGGCTGGCTCTACGCGCTGGACCCCGCGACGGGCGATCTCGTGTGGAAATTCAATATGAACGCCGAGGACGCGGTCTGGGAGCTCGGCGGACGCGGGACGAAAAACAACATCATCGGCACGCCGGTCTTCGTTGATGGCGTCGTTTACCTCGGCGTCGGCCAGGACCCCGAGCACGGCATCGGCGCGGGTCACTTCTTCGCTATCAATGCCGATGGCTCGGGCGACATCACGGACACCGGCGCGGTCTGGGACTTCAAAGGCGTCGAGGGCCACGAATTCACACGGACCATGTCCACCGCAGCGGTTGTTGCCGAACGCATCTACATCTCTGATCTGAACGGCTTCCTTTGGTGCCTCAACCGCGCCGACGGCAAGATGCTCTGGAAATATGACACGCTCGCGGCGATCTGGGGCAGCGCGACGGTGATCGATGGCAAGGTTTACCTCGGCGATGAAGACGGCGACGTCGTCGTCCTGGAGGATTCCGATGAGCTCAACAAACTCGCTGAGAACACCATCCTCAACTCCTCATACACGACGCCGGTCGCGGCCAACGGAACGCTTTATATCGCCAACCGCAGCGAGCTCTACGCCATCGCATTGCCGGCCAGCGCCGGAGGCGGGCAATGAGCACGACGACCGCGACGGCCGGTGCAATCCGCACCGGCGCGGACCTCTACCTGATCCCATCCGATTTCGGCACGCTTGAAGAACGCACGGCCGAGGCCCGGCGTCGCCTCGACGATTGGACGCGCGAAGTCATCGGCTGGCACTTCAATCCGGAGACCGGTTGCCCGTTCTGGCTCGAATACGCAAGCGGCCTCGGCTGGGACCCGCGCAAAGAGATCCAGTCCTACGACGATCTGAAGAAGTTCGATCCCTTTGAAGATGAAGCCCTGCGCGGCGGGCCGGTCGAGCGATGGATTCCCAAAGGCTACACGGGCCGGCCGACATATGTCTTCGAGACCGGCGGCACGACCGGCGTTCCCAAGAGTCGCGTTGTGATCGACGACTTCAGAATCGATTACGAGATGTTCAGCGAAACGCTGCCCGACGAGTTCTTCCCGCGCGGCGCGAACTGGCTGATGCTGGGTCCCTCGGGTCCGCGCCGCCTCCGGCTTGCAGTCGAGCATCTCTGCCAGCACCGCGCCGGGATCTGCTTCTGCGTCGATCTCGATCCGCGCTGGGTCATCAAGATTATCAAGAAAGGCTGGCACGATCACCTCAAGCAATATCAGAGGCACGTCATCGATCAGGCCATCACGGTCTTAAAAGCGAACCACGACGTCAAATGCATGTTCACGACACCCAAGCTGCTCGAAGCCCTGGCTGTCACGCTCGAAGAAGAACATGACACGACGATCGCGGAAATGGGCATCACCGGCATCTTCAGCGGCGGCACCGAGTTCACACCGCAATGGACGCGGTTTGCGACCGAAGAGCTGATTGAAGGCATCTACATGACGCCGACCTACGGCAACACGCTGATGGGCCTGGCGTGCTCGCGGCCCGTTCTGCCCGAGGAGGATTACAAGATCGCGTATTACGCGCCGCAGCCGCGCGCCGTGGTCGAGGTGGTCGATCCCGAGAACCCGAGCGAGGTCGTCGGATATGGCGAGACGGGCCGCGCGTGCCTGACGACTCTGACGAAAGAATTTTTCGTCCCCGGCTTCCTCGAACGCGACGAAGGCGAACGCGAAGCGCCGTGCGAACAATATCCCTGGGACGGCATCAGCGGCACTCGACCCTTCGGCCAGATCGCCGGCGGGACGGTGGTTGGGGTTTATTGATGTCTTGTGTTCTCCGGATTTGGGGAGTTGATTTCGATGTGGATCGCTGCATCGCAGATCTCGATCTTGATACCGAAGAATTGAGCGTGTTTAGGAAGGGCGAAACGCAGAAAACAGCGATGGATAAAGGAGGAACTCGCAGGGAGTCGGGATTCAATATGTGCATAAGCGATGCCGAATTTGAGGAGTTCGACATTCAGGTTACCGATGCCTTGGAATCTTTGACGGAGGATGAAGATTTCTTTCAGACACTTTTCCGGTATCCGGGAATCGAGAAGCCCGTCCTGGATTTTGGGACGTCCAGAACCGAGGAAGATTTCGTCATCAACTTCCGCTTTCCGAGCGAACTGACCTCGATATGCGGCAGACTCGGTCTGGACCTGTGGATATCGTCCTATCCCTGTTCAGAGGATGGGTCGGAGGAGTGCTCAAGATGATTAAACGAAGCGACCGCGACCGCGATGATATTCGTCGCGCGATCGAGCAGATTCGAGAGTTTCGCAAAAGCAAGCGCCTTAAGGCAGAATCAGTCAGGGCTTTGATCGAGGAAGGTCGCAGGTTCTGAATTTGCAGATCGTTGATCGAGCAAAGATTTTGAAGATTTCGCGCCGCTCCAATCGAACCGCAGGATCCGCTTACGCTATGCCTTATACATTTCGTTTAACAGGAGTCTGAAAATTGCTCAACCTACCCGTCCTGCGCTGGGACAAGGAATACACCTCGCTCGAGACCGAAGAGGTCGTTCATTTCATGACCGGCGAGCCGATCGCGTGCGTCAGTCAGGCTAACGGCGGCCTTCTGAAACGCGATATGCGCAAGGCTCCGCGCGCACGCGAGGTCCTGCGCGAGATCCCGCCCGCCGAGCTGCTCGCGATGGTCGGCAAAGCCGGCGAGCTTTACATGAACGGGACGCTGCCGATCGGCGACGGCGAGCAGACGCCCGCTGAATTCTGCCACGCGCAATCCGCGACGACCGGACTGCCCGAGCACATGTGCCGCGCGAACATGGCCAAAAACCATTTCGTGCTCTCCAACATCGGAGACATGCTCGACGCCCTGACCCGGGGACTCAATCTCGATATCCTCGCGCGCGGTTATGGCAAAGAAGACCGCGACGTCACCGTCAGCTATCAGGCCCAGGCTCCCGCGCTTGGGCTGGTCATGCCCTCGAACTCCCCGGGTGTGCATACGCTCTGGCTGCCGGTCATCCCGATGCAGGTCGGCCTGGTCTTGAAGCCTGGGCCCCAGGAGCCCTGGACCCCGTTTCGCATGCGTTCGGCGTTTGTCGCCGCCGGCATCCCGCCCGAAGCGATCGCGATCTATCCCGGAGGCGCGGATGTCGGCGCGGCCGTGCTGGAGAACTGCACGCGCGCGATGATCTTCGGCGGACAGCCCACCGTGGATAACTACAAAGGCAACCCGCAGGTCCAGGCCCATGGCCCGGGATACAGCAAAATCATCTTCGGCGATGATGAGGTCGACAACTGGGAGCAGCATCTGGACCTGATGGTCGACAGCGTTTACGGCAACAGCGGCCGGGGCTGCATTAACTGCTCTGCGATCTGGGCGTCGCGTCATACCAAAGAGATCGCCGAGGCCCTGGCCGAACGCCTCGGCCCCATCGAGGTCAAGCCGCCCGAAGATCCCGAAGCCGCCCTGGCGGCCTTCACCGTCCCGGGCCAGGCTCAGGCGGTCTGGGGTCAGATCGAATCCGAAGCCGGTCAATCCGGTGCGACGCACATGACGGAATCCTACGGGCCTCGCCTTGTCGAACTGGAGCGCTGCGCTTACCTGCGCCCGACCGTCGTCCATTGCACCGGACCGGACGTCGCCATCGCCAAGCGCGAATACATGTATCCGTTCGTCACCGTCGTCGAATGCCCGCAGGAAAAAATGCTGCGCGAGATCGGCCCGACGCTCGTCTGCACGGCCATCACCGGCGACTCGGCGTGGCAGAGCGAACTGATCGACGCCACGCACATCGACCGCCTCAACCTTGGCGCCATCCCGACCATCAAGCTCGATTGGCTCCAGCCGCACGAGGGCAACATCGTCGAGTTCCTGTTTCGCGCGCGCGCGCTTCAGGTCGCCGAATCGCCAGTTCCGGTCGGTGCGTAAACCATGATCTCTCAGACCTCATCCGCAATTAGAACGACGCGGCCCGGCTCGGGCCTCTTGTGCCTCGCGGCGATCGCTTTTTCCGGTGCGATTGCGGCCTGCGGCGGCGGGGAAGATTCGACCGCGCCATCCGCCTCCACCTCAACCTCGGCCGCTTTCTCATCCGCCGATCGCCCGAACATCATCATCATCACGCTCGATACGACCCGGGCCGACCGATTCGGATGCTATGGATATTCGAAGGCAATCACGCCCAACCTGGATCGCCTCGCCGAAGGTGGCGCGCTTTTCAGCCGGGCCTACGCGCAGGCGGCCGTGACTCCAGTCTCCCACGCATCAATGATGACGGGGCTAAACCCCTACGGACACGGGCTCCGCGTGCTCCACGGAACGGAACTGACTCGTCTGGCTGAAAAGGCCGTGACTCTGGCCGAAGTCCTTGCCGAGCAAGGCTACGATACCGCCGCATTCCTGAGCGCATTTCCAGTCTCCGAATACTTCGGCTTCGATCAGGGTTTTTCAGTCTTCGACGCCGAGTTCCTCGTCCAGACCCGCGAGACGATCATATCGGACGGCGGCGTCGTCAACACGGGTATGAATCAGCGAAGGGCGGACAAGACGACCCGCCGCGCGCTGGATTGGCTCGCTCGCGATCGCGACACGCCTTACTTGCTGTGGGTGCATTACTTCGACCCGCACGATCCGTTCGTCGGCCCGCCCACCGAGCTGCTCGATTCCATCCCTCTTCCCGAAGGCCTCGATCGAGAGGGTGTCCTGCTCGAACTCTACGACGCCGAAATTTTGTTCATGGATCAACAGATCGGCCTTCTGCTTGGCGAGATCGAGAAGCAAAGCGAGTCCGACGGGCAGGCGGGATCGGTAATCGCAGTGTTGTCGGATCACGGTGAGGGTCTGGGCGATCACGACTGGTGGTCGCACGGCAAGCTATACGAGGAACAGATCAACATTCCGTTCATTCTGAACGGCCCCACGATCACGCCCGGAACGCAAGTCGATGATGTCGTCCGTTCGATCGACCTCATGCCGACTCTGCTTGAGCTTGCCGGTGTCGCCCAGGAGGCGCGCCCGCCGATCGAAGGCCTGAGCCTGCTGCCCTTGATTCGCGGCGAGTCCGAAACCACGCCCCGGCTTGCTTACGCCGATTCGATTTCAAAACTGATTTATGCCCAACGTAAGAATCACCAAACCGATCGCCTTTTTATGCTCGTCGAGGGCTCGCTCAAATTCATCCTGCACCTTCAGCATCCCGAACAGAGCGAGCTTTACGACCTCGCCACCGATCCGAAAGAACTGATCAACCTGTATAATGAGCGGCCCCGAGACGTGCGCCGCCTCGAGGCCAGCCTGGATGCTCTGGACTTCGGGCGTACGCGAATGCGGCCCGAGCCCCGAGACGATATCCCCGGGGATATCACCAAACGGCTTGAAGCGCTGGGATACCTGAAGTGATGGGCAGGAGCGGTCGCGGCGCAATCGCAGACCGGCAGGATCGAAATACATGACGCCGCGTTCAAACATCGGAGGCCCTCATGCGGTCTTCTTGGGACGGAGAGGCAGGATCGGCACGCAGGTGTTGATGAATTTGCTCCCGCCAATCGAGACTCGGGACGATCATCGGGCATCGACGTAGACTTATGGAATCATTCGACTTCAACCCACGGACACGGTTCGTTTTTGGCGTCGGCGCGGTCGATCGCCTCGGCGAACTGGCCCGCGAGTGCACCGGACGTCGCGTCCTGCTCGTCTCGGACGCGGGCATCGCGGCTGCGGGCCACGTCGAGCACGCGGAGAATTCGCTCAAAGCGGCCGGGCTCGAAGTCGCGACGTTCACCGGCGTCGAGGAAAACCCGACGACGCGCCACGTCGAAGCCGCCGTCGAATTCGCGCGGGCCGAGGGCGTCAACCTGATCGTCGGTCTGGGCGGGGGCAGCTCGATGGACTGCGCGAAGGGCTGCAATTTCATCCTGACCAATGGCGGCCGCATGCAGGACTACTGGGGTGTGGATAAGGCCACAAAACCCATGCTGCCGATGATTGCCATCCCGACGACTTCGGGCACAGGCAGCGAGGCGCAATCGTTCGCTCTGATCAGCGACGAAGAGACGCACATGAAAATGGCATGCGGCGATACAAAGGCGGCCTGCCGGGTCGCGATCCTCGATCCCGCGTTGACGGTCTCGATGCCCGCCGAGGTCGCCGCCGTCACTGGCATCGACGCCATCTCGCACGCAGTGGAGACTTTCGTCACGCGCCGTCGCAACCCGGTCAGCCAGATGCTCTCGCGTCGCGCGTTCGAACTGCTCTCAGAAAATTTCTCGCGCGTCTTCGAACGACCCAAAGACCTCGAAGCGCGCGGTGCGATGCTGCTCGGCGCGAGCCTGGCCGGACTCGCAATCGAGAACTCCATGCTCGGCGCGGCGCACTCGTGCGCGAATCCCGTCACTGCTCGATACGGCATGGCGCATGGCCGGGCGATCGGCATCCTGCTGCCGCACGTCATCCGGGCCAACGGCGAGGGCTCTGAAGAAATCGCCGGTCTATACGCCGAGTTGGCGGGTGCTGGAGGCGGATCGAATGGATCAGGACATCTCGATGCCGTGCATCCCGATGCGGCACGCCGCCTGGCTGCGAAGGTCGAGGGTTTTGCCAGCGCGGCGGGACTGCCCGCGCGGCTGAGCGAGTGTGGCGTCGAGCGCGAGGCGCTGGCCGAGATGGCCGGCCAGGCCGCTGAACAATGGACCGCGCAGTTCAATCCGCGCGCCTTGACAGAAGCTGAATTCGCAGAGATTTACGAATGCGCATTCTAAGCGTCGCCATCATCGCACTGGCGCCGGCGCTGCTTATAGCCTGCGGAGGCGAGGGCCGCGAAAGCCTGCCCCCCGATACGCCGACGATTCCCGCCGAAGCGTTCGACGGCTCGGGCAGACCCCGAACCGGAGCCGCCCCCGAACCCAATTCCGCCATCCCGCGCGCCGCCCATCTTCCGCCCGGTCACTTCGAAGGCGAGGGGTACTTCCTCGACGAGAGCAGGCTGGCCATCACGAGCGCGGATGTCTGGCCAATGTTCCGAGGCAGCACATACCTGACCGGCATGAGCGCCGCCCAATTGCCCGAAACGCTCGAAGAGGTCTGGAGTTTCGAGGCGGGCGACGCGATCGATTCTTCGGCCGCCATCGTCGGCGATGGAGTCTACTTCACCGCGTTCGATGGGTTTGTTTACGCCCTGGATTTCAATACCGGCGAGGTGCGTTGGAAATTCGACACGGAGAATCCCATGTCGGCCTCGCCCGCAGTCCGGTTTGGCCGCGTTTACGTCGGCGATGAATACGGCTTCTTCCACGCCCTCGATGCGGCGACCGGCGAGGAGGTCTGGCGATTCGAGACCGGCGCGGAGATTCTTTCCTCAGCGAACGTGCTCAACGAAAACGAAGTCCTGTTCGGGTCATATGACAATTTTCTCTATAGCCTGAACCCAGCGACCGGCGCGCTGAACTGGAAGTTCGAGACCGAGGGTCCGGTCCACTGCACGCCCGGCGTCGTCGAAGGGCACAAGGCCTTCGTCACCGGCTGTGATGGCGTCCTGCGCACGATCGACATCACCCGCCGGGGCGTCGAAATTCAGGGCTTCGAGTTCGGTGGCAATGTCGGCGCATCGCCAGCGTATTACGATGGGCATATTTACTTCGGCGATTTCAACAATACCGTGCTGGCCTACGACGTCCCTGGCAACGACATCACCTGGGAATACGATCCGGAGCCCAAGGATTTCCCGTTCAATTCTTCGGCCGGGGTCACGCACGACCGAATCATCCTCGGCGGACGCGATAAGTTAATCCATTGCATCGAGCGCGAGACCGGCAAGCCGATCTGGGCGTTTCAGACTCTGGCCAGGGTCGAGTCCTCCCCGGTCATCATCGGCGATCGCGTTTTTATCGGCTCGAGCGACGGGACGCTCTATGAACTCTCTCTGGAGACGGGCGAAGAGCGGTGGCGATTCACCGCCGGCGGGCCGATTGTCGCTTCTCCGGCTGTCGCGCGCGGCCGGTTGATCGTCGGCACGCAGGACGGTATCCTTTATTGCCTGGGGAGCAAGGGCGCGCGGCCCGGCGCAGCAGCCGAGCCCACGCCGCCCCTGGGGGAGAATCCATGACGCCCAACACGGACATGACCGAAAAGTCTGATCATACTTTCGTCGATGCGAATCCCGCCGATACCGCGCGCACCGAGGTCGGCAATTATTTCGTCTCCAACTATCCGTTGTATTCGTATTGGCAAACCGAGCAGACACCGGCAGCGTTCGCCGCTCTGGACGCCGCGCCGCGCCCGGACGATCCTCTGGGCCTGTATATCCATATCCCGTTCTGCCGCAAGCGTTGCGAGTTCTGCTACTTCAAGGTTTATACGGATAAGAACGCCACGCAGATCGAGGACTATATCGCCGCGCTGGTCCGAGAGATGGAAATTTACGGCCAAAAGCCGGCGATGCAGGGTCGCAAGCTTCGGTTCGTCTACTTCGGCGGCGGAACACCTTCATACCTGAGCGAGAAGCAGCTTCATCATCTCGTGGACGGCCTGGACCGCCATGTAAGCTGGGCCGATGCTGAGGAGTTTACGTTCGAATGCGAGCCGGGCACGCTGCGCAAGAAAAAGCTCGAAGCGATCAAGGCAATCGGCGTCACGCGCCTCTCGCTCGGTGTCGAGAACTTCAGCGACGACATTCTAAAGTGGAACGGCCGCGCGCATCTTTCGCCCGAGATCGCCCGAGCCTACGACTGGGCCCGCGAGGTCGATTTCGATCAGATCAACATCGACCTGATCGCGGGCATGATCGGCGAGACCGAAGACAACTGGCACAAGACGATCGCGAAAACGATCGAGATGGCGCCGGACTCGGTCACGATGTATCAAATGGAATTGCCGTTCAACACGGAGATCTCTCAGGAAATTCGCGACAGCGGCGTGACCTCGCCCATCGCGGATTGGGATACCAAACGGCGATGGGTCGATTACGCCTTCAATGAATTCATAAAAGCCGGATACGAGATCATCAGCGCCTATACGGTCGTGCGCAAGGGCCGGGGCATCGCGTTCGATTACACGCGCTCACTCTGGCACGGGGCCGATATGCTCGGGCTCGGTGTCGCGTCGATCTCGCACTTCGGCAGCGTTCATTTCCAGAACGTCCACGGATTCAATCAATACGTCACCGATCTGGCCGAAGGACGACTGCCGATCTTCCGCGCCCTCTCGCTCACCGATAAGCAATGCCTCATCCGAGAGATGATTCTCCAGCTCAAGACCGGGCGGATCGAACTGGACTACTTCCGCGATAAGTTCGGCGCCGATGTCTGGAGCGATTTCGAAGCCGAGTATCAGCGGCTCGCCGGCGATCAAATGCTCAAGCGCGACAACGGATCGATCGAGCTTACGCGCAGGGGCCTGCTCCAGGCCGATGGATTATTGCCGGGATTTTTCGAACCGGGCTTCGGCGGGGTCCACCCCGCATAGTTTTCGCCGCGTCGGCCGGCTCAAACCGAGCCCAACGCGTACCAACGGAACAAGCATGCTGAGACGAGCCCCACCCGACCTGACCGGACTCTTTTCCATTTTCGGCACCCCGGTCGAGGAGGTGCCCCACGCGCGATTCTTCCCCCCGGCCGATGTCCCGCAGCCGTATCGGGATCTGCTCGCGCACGACAACCACATGACGGTAACGATGGAGGCTCATGTCGGCTCGACCGTTGACCTGGAGGTCATCCGGGACATCCGCGAGGATCCCTGGTATGCCCGCAAGATCCTCCTGCGCTCGCGCGATTCGGGGCGGGTCGCGATGTTCGGCATCATGCGCTTCAACTTCGAGTGGTGCAGCGATGAGGTGCGTGATGAGATCATCGCGCACACCCGGCCGCTGGGCCACATCCTGATCGAGCATGATGTGATGCGGCGGATCAGCACGCACGCGCTCATGCAGATTCGGCCCAATTCGGAATTGATTGGCGCCTTCGACCTGCATCATGACGATGGCGCGGAGCCACCAATGGTCTATGGCCGTCTGGCGACGATTTATTGCAACGGCGCGCCTGCCGTCGATCTGCTTGAGATTCCGGCGCCGGATTGAGGCGTGAGTGGCCGGGCGAAAGATTTTGATTGGAGCGGGGATGGCCTCAGGGGGCTACTGACGATGAGCACAAACAACAGTGAAGGGACGTATGACGTCGTTATCATGGGCGGGGGGCCGTCGGGCTCATCCGTCGCGGCGCTGCTCGCGCGCGATCGCGGACTGAAGGTTCTGATCCTGGAGCGCGATGCGTTCCCGCGCCGCCACATCGGCGAATCGCTGATCCCGGAGACCTATTGGTCGATGAAGCGACTCGGCGTGCTTGAGAAAATCAAGGCCGCCGGTTTCACGAAAAAGTTCAGCGTCCAGTTTGCCAGTCAGGAAGGCCGATACTCCAAACCGTTTTACTTCTTCGAGACCAATCACCACGAAAGCGCTGTCACGTTCCAGGTGACCCGGCCTGAATTTGACGTCATCCTGATCGATCACGCCGCCGAATGCGGCGCGGAGGTCCGCCACGGCGCCCAGGTCACCGACGTCATCTTCGAGGGAGATCGAGCGGTCGGCGTGCGTTACAAGCAGACAGGCGGCCAGGCCAGTGGAGCCGGTTCGGGTGACTCTGACGACTCTGGCGTAGGCGTCCAGACCCATAGTGTGCGGGCCAAAGTCATCGTCGACGCAACCGGGCTGGACGCGTTTATCTCGACTAAGCTGCGCCTTCGCAAGCGCGACCCCAAACTGCGCAAGGCGTCGATCTATGGATACTTCAAAGGCGCCCGGCGCGATTCGAGCGTGGACGCGGGCGCGACTCTGATCCTGCGCACGCCCCAGGGCGATGGGTGGTTCTGGTTCCTTCCCCTGCCTGATGGAGTCACGAGCGTCGGCATCGTCGCTGACCCAAAACACCTGCTGCGCGGGCGCGGACGCGACTACGCCAAGATCCTCACCGAGGAAATCGAGGCTTGCCCCGCAGCGCGCGAGCGGCTCGCCGACGCCGAACGCGAAGGCGAAGTCTATACCGAGCAGGATTTCTCGTATCGCTCGAAGCAGATGGCGGGGCCCGGCTGGGTGCTCGTCGGCGACGCATACGGATTTCTGGATCCGGTTTATTCCTCGGGAATCTTCCTCGCGCTCAAATCCGCCGAACTGGCCGCCGATGCGATCGCGGATGCTTTCGAGCACGATGACTTCTCGGCCGCGCGCCTTGGCTCACCCGAGCCGCTGATCAAACAGGGCATCGAATCCTTCCGCAAGCTCGTCTACGCCTATTACACCGAGGGCTTCAGCTTCGGGAAGTTTATGATGAAACATCCGCAATATCGTGAGAACCTCATCGACCTTCTCGTCGGCAATATCTTTCGTCCCGGCGTGGACGACATTTTTGATCCGATGAAGGAGTTCTGTCAGATTCCCGATCCGGTCAACTGGGGCGACGAGCCGGAGCCCGGTGCCGAGCCCGAGGCATCGGCCCACTACGAGGAAACCGCGAAACCATGAGAATCGCCGTTTACATCGCCGCCGTTTTGCTCGCGATCCTGCATCAGGATTTCTGGCTCTGGGACAACGACACGCTGGTATTCGATTTCCTGCCCGTGGGCCTTGCCTACCACATTGGCTATTCGATCGCGGCTGCGGCGGTCTGGGCCGCCGCCATCAAATACGCCTGGCCCTCGCACGTCGAGGACTTCGCCGAGGGCGATCCCAAAGCCGAAAACTCCGGAAGCTGAACTGACGGGCCTCGCCCGATTTTGAAATGAGGGGGCACGCCCCCCTATAAAGCCGACAAGGACGCCATTCTCGCGATCCAGCCTGGAACACGGCCCACTATATGACACAAGTCATCATCATCGTCTGTTACATGGGATTGCTGATCGGCCTCGGCCTGATCAGTCGAATGTCGTTCCGAGGAACGGCGAAAGATTACTTCGTCGCCAGCCAGTCGATCGGCCCGTTCGTCCTGCTCATGTCCGTCTTCGGCACGACCATGACTGCGTTCGCGCTGGTCGGCTCCACAGGCGAGGCATACAAAGCGGGAATCGGCGTATATGGGCTGCTGGCGTCATGGTCCGGCCTCGTTCATGCCGCCGTGTTTTTCCTGATCGGCATCAAGCTGTGGTCATACGGATCACGCTACGGATACGTAACGCAGATCCAGTTCTTCCGCGATCGATTCGAGAGCAGCTCGCTTGGCCTCCTGCTCTTCCCGATCCTTGTCGCGCTCGTGATCCCTTACCTGCTGACCGGCCTGCTCGGCGCCGGCGGGTTTATCAAGGCGATCACCGCCGGATCCTTCCCGGACCTGTTCACCGAGACCGGCGGCGCCATCCCGAATTGGCTGACCAGCTTCGTCATCTGCGGCGTCGTGCTTTTCTATATCTTCTTCGGCGGCCTGCGCGGCGCGGCCTGGGCCAATACGTTCCAAACGATCGTCTTCATGATCGTCGGGATCATCACATTCATTGTCATCTCGCGCGGGATCGGCGGCCCGGTCGCCGCGACGCAAGCCGTTATGGAGAAGCATCCCGAACTGCTCACCCGGGAAAGCGAATTCACCAAGCTCCACTTCTTGACTTACGGCTTTGTGCCTTTATCCGTCGGCATGTTTCCGCATTTGTTCCAGCACTGGCTGACCGCGAAATCGGCCAAAACCTTCCGCCTGACGGTCGTTGCGCATCCGATTTTCATCATGATCGTCTGGGCGCCCTGCGTGATGATCGGCGTCTGGGCGTCCTCGGCCCTGATGCCCGATGGCTCGCTCGTCGTTCCGATCAAGCATCCGCCCAATTCCGAGCTGGGCATCATGATCGGCAAGCTCACCGGCCCCCTCTTGGGCGGAATCCTGAGCGCGGGCGTGCTCGCCGCGATCATGTCTTCGCTCGATTCGCAATTCGTCTGCCTCGGCACGATGTTTACGAACGACATCGTCCTGCATCACTTCGGCAAAGATCGTTTCAGCGATAGACAACAGGTCATGCTCGCGCGTGGATTTATTATCGCGATCGTCGCCATCACATTTGCGCTCTCGCTCGCCGAGCCGCGCCGGGTCTTCACACTCGGCGTCTGGTGCTTCTCCGGTTTCGCAAGCTTGTTCCCGATCGTCTTCGCTTCGGTCTATTGGCGCAGGGTCACCCGCATGGGAGCGTTCGCCTCCATCTTCGCCACGATCGTCGTCTGGCTGCTCCTGTTCGCGGCAAGCGATTATGGCAAGGACCGAACATTCCTCTTCCTCGGGATGATGCCCGTCGCGACGATCTTTACCGCGTCGGCGGCTGCGCTGATCGGCGTCTCGCTGATGACACAGCCTCCCTCGCAGGCGACGATCGATAAGTTCATCATCCCAAGACCGGGCGGAATTTATTAGGGACAGTTACCTATTTTCGGTTCAGTTGCTGACAGGGCGCAAGGACGGCGCGAAAATAGGTAACTGTCCCTAATAAATTCCGCACGATCCCCCAATCATGAAAATCGCCTATATCGCCGCCGGCGCCGCCAACATGATCTGCGGGAGCTGCCTGCGCGATAACGCCGTGGCCGGCGCGCTGCTCGCCATGGGCGAGGATGTGACCCTCATCCCGCTCTATACTCCCCTGCGCGTGGACCGGGAGAACTTCACCAACGCGCCCGTCCGATTCGGCGGCGTCAGCATCTATTTCCAGCAAACGTTCGGCCTCTTCCGCAAGACCGCCCTGTTCGATCGGGTCTTCAATTCGCGCCCGGCCCTGGCCCTGGCGGGGCGCTTTGCGGGTTCGACGCGAGCTTCAGATCTCGGCCCGCTGACGGTCTCGACGATCCTCGGCGAAGACGGGAATCAGCGCCGCGAGGTCGAACGCCTTGCCGAGTGGATGGCCGCCGAGATTCGTCCCGACGTCATCAACTTGCCCAATTCGATGTTCTGCGGCGTGGCCCGGCTGCTCCGCGAGAAAACCGGCTCGCCTGTCATCTGCTCCCTGACCGGCGAGGATCTGTTTCTCTCCGAGCTCGTCGAGCCGTGGAAGACCCGCGCCATCGAGGCGTTGCGCAAGAAAGCTCAGGACGTCGATGGGTTCATCGCCATCAGCCACGCCTACGCCGATCACATGGCCCAGCTGCTCGATGTCGCTCGCGATAAGATTCACGTCGTCCCGATCGGCCTCGATCTCGATGGCTACGGCCGCCGTACCCCGCGCGAGGCCGGGCCTTCCGGGTCGCCCGAGCCCGGCAGACCGTTCACAATCGGTTACCTCGCGCGCATCGCTCCGGAGAAAGGCCTTCACGTTCTGGCCGAAGCGTTCGCGTTGCTCAGGAAAATGCCCGGCACCGGCGACGCCCGACTGCACGTCGCCGGGTGGCTCGGCAAACGCGACCGCGCTTACCTCTCCGAGATCCAAAGCAAGTTGCGCGACGGGGGGCTTGCCGATTCGTTCTCTTACGTTGGCGAAGTCACGTTCGAGCAAAAGCTCGAATTCCTGGACTCGCTCGATGTCCTTTCGGTCCCGACGGTTTATCGCGATCCCAAGGGGCTGTTCGTGCTCGAAGCGCTCGCGCACGGCGTGCCGGTTGTCCAGCCCGCGCACGGAGCGTTTCCCGAGCTCATCGAGGCGACCGGCGGTGGCTGGCTTATCGCACCCGATTCGCCCGAGGCGCTCGCCGATGGCCTGCACGCCGCAGCCCGGGACCGCACCGAGGCCGACCGACGAGCCGAGGCCGGGCGCGCGGCCGTCGCCGAGTGCTTCACGGCGCGCCACATGGCCGAAGCGACGCTTGAAGTTTATGGCCGCTACGTTCGAGACTGATGGGACAGATGGGACTGTCGATACTGGCCCAAACCGGCACGCACCCGGCGGCGTCTCATGTTATGAGGGGATAAGGCGAGGACTCGATCTAATGCCCGAAAACGAAAACGGCCCGATTCTTTGCGCCCGCGATCTGCGGCGCGAATACCCCACACCGGGCGAGCCGCTGGTCGTGCTCCGTGGCGTCAGCTTCAAGCTCGCACGCGGCGAATCCATGTCGATCATGGGCCCCTCGGGTTGCGGCAAGTCCACGTTGCTGCACATTCTCGGCACGCTGGATCCGCCGACGGCGGGCTCGGTCGAGTTGAACGGACAAGACCCCGCGTCTCTCGCTGCTGGACCGCTGGCGGCGTTCCGCAATTCGAACGTCGGCTTCGTCTTTCAGGATCACCATTTGCTCCCGCAATGCAACGTCCTGGAAAACGTCTTGATCCCGACGCTCGTCGGCAAGCACGACGCCGAAGCCGTCGGGACTCGCGCGCGCGATCTGCTCGAACGAGTCGGCCTGGGCCAGCGCCTCACCCACCGGCCCGGCGAGCTTTCCGGCGGCGAACGTCAACGCGTCGCTGTCGCCCGGGCGATGATCAACGCTCCGCCCGTGCTGCTGTGCGACGAGCCGACCGGCAACCTGGATCGCAAATCGGCCGAGTCGATCGGCGAGCTGTTCACGCGCCTTCGCGATGAGGAGAAAACCAGCCTCGTCGTCGTCACGCACAGCCATGAGTTCGCCGCCAAATTCGATCGACGATACGAACTGCTGGACGGCGTGCTCGGCGAAACGGCCTGAGAGCGATGACTGCCAAATCGAACATCGAGATTTCTCCCCGCTCCGATTCATTCCGCGCGCATTCTTAAACTCATGAACAAAAGCCGACTTCCCCTGCTCAGCCTCGCGTTCTTCCGCCGGACGAACCTCGCGGTGCTGCTCGGCATGGCGGTCGGCACGGCCGTGCTCAGCGGGGCGTTGATCGTCGGCGATTCGGTGCGCGGCAGTCTTCGCCGCATGACTCTGGAACGGCTCGGCCGCATCGACGACGCGCTCGTCGCGAACCGATTTTTCGGAGAGGCCCTGGCCGGCAGGCTCGAAGAAGGCTTTGGCAATTCGGGCAATCCCTCCGATCAATCCGACGCTTCCATTGAGGCCGACCCGGCGATCCTGATGACCGGCTCAGTCGAGAACGCCGGAACGTCCGCGCTTGCCCGCGGCGTGAACGTTGTTGGTTACGGTCCCGGGTTCTGGGGCTTTGGAACAGAGGACGGCGCGAAGGGCCGAGGCAAATCGCCCAACCCATCCGCGGAGAGCCTGCTTGATCTCAAAGGCAGCGACATCGCGCTCAATCAGGCTCTCGCCGACGAGATCGGAGTGGGCATCGGCGATGCGGTCATCATCCGTGTGCGCCGTCCGGACCCGATCCCAACCGAGGCCGTGCATGGCCGCCGCTCGGGTAATACCGCCGCGATCCGGCTCAACGTCGCCGAGATCGTCTCGGCGACCCAGCCCCTCGCGCGATTCGGCCTGCATCCGAGCCAGCAGCTCCCGCTTAATGTCTTCATCCCGCTGCCGACGCTGCAACGCCGCCTCGATCAAGAAGGTCTCGTCAACGCGATCCTTCTCGCCGACGCAGACAGCGAAAAACTCCCAGACGCCCGCCTCGCCGAACTCGGGCAACTCCTCGGCGCTCGTGCCGATCTTGCCGACCGCGCTCTGACCCTGCGCGAGAACAAAGCGCGCGGATATCTCTCGCTCCAGAGCACGCGAATGGTCTTGCGCGAAAGCGATGAGATCGCAGCTCAAGGCGCGGCGCAAACCCTCGGCGTCCATTCGTCGCCCGTGCTTACGTATCTGGCGAACACGATTTCGATCGCCGATTCGGCCAGTGTCTTTTCTCCAGACGCGACTGCAAGTCCGGGCGGGCCTGCCCGCCGCGAGATCCCATATTCGACGATCACGGCTCTGGACCCGACCGCCGCCGCGCCGTTCGGGCCGCTCGAACTGACCGACGGCACGCCGGCGCCCGCGCTTGGGCGGCGCGACATCCTGCTCAACTCCTGGGCCGCCGAGCGCCTCGGCGCCCGCGTCGGAGACAGCGTCCGAATCAGCTATTACACCACCGGCGCGGTCGGGCAGTTCGAGACGACGACGGCGGAAGATTTCACGCTGCGCGGAATCGTCGCCATGCAAGGCGCCGGCGCGGACCCCGGCCTCACTCCCGATTACCCCGGCATCTCGAACGCGGATAACATCCGCGATTGGGATCCGCCTTTCCCGATCGATCTCTCGCTGATCGGCGACGAAGACGAAGCCTATTGGAAACTCCATCACGCGACGCCCAAAGCTTTCATCGCTCTGGAGACGGGCCTTGAACTATGGACGAGCCGCTTCGGCCGCCTGACTTCGTTTCGGTTCGCGCCGAGGGCCGAAGAGACGATCGAACAATTGGCTGACCGGGTCGAGACCGAATTGCTCGCGCGCGTATCGCCCGAATCCGCAGGCCTCGCGTTCGTTCCGGTCAAGCGCCAGGGCCTTGAAGCCTCCAAAGGTGCAAGCGACTTCGGCGGTCTCTTTATCGCCTTCAGCTTCTTCATCATCGCCTCCGCGATGATGCTCGTGCGGATTCTGTTCTCGCTCGGCGTCGATCATCGAGCCCGCGAGGTCGGCATCCTGCTCGCCTCGGGGTATACGCCGCGTGATGTGGGACGGCTGTTCATGATCGAAGGGCTCGCCCTCTCGAGCCTCGGCGGCGCGGTCGGGTTGGGGCTGGGCGTCGGATATGCGGCGCTCATGCTCCACGGCCTGCGCACCTGGTGGGTCGGTTCGGTCGGCACGACTTTCCTCTGGTTGACGGTTCGTCCTTTGAGCCTCGCGCTCGGATTCGTGCTCGGCATCGGCGCGGGGTTGACCAGCGTCTGGCTTGCGCTTCGAGTCCTGAGCCGGCTCCAACCCAGCCGTCTCCTCGCGGGTCACACCATGGCTGCGGCCGCCGCGCCTCAATCGCGTGGCGCAACGAAACGAAAGCCTCTGGACCTGAACATCGGACACGGCGCGACTGTCGCAGCGCTGGTAATGCTGACGGCCTCGGGCTTCGCCGCGGGCGAAGCCGCCGCGGGACTGTTCTTCGGTGGAGGCGCAGCGGCTCTGGTCGCCGCGCTTGCATACGTTTCGGCATGGCTCGGCGCAGAGCCTTCGGGGCTGGCGCGGCCCGGGAGCTCATTGGCGATGGCGGCGCTCGGCGCGCGCAACGCTTCGCGGCACAAATCGCGCAGCCTGATGACAATCGCGCTGGTCGCCTCGGCGACGTTCGTGATCGCGGCGGTCTCGACCTTTCGGCACGGCGGCGGTGCGGGCGAGGTTCGGCTCGATTCGGGCAACGGCGGGTTTGCGCTCATGGCCGAATCCGATTCGCCGCTGCTTTACGATCTGGGTCTCGTCGAAGACAGAGGCGAACTGGGCTTCGGCGATGCCGATGGCGATGACGACGCCGATCCGCTCGCGTCGAGTCGATTTTTCGGCCTGCGTCTCAATCCTGGCGAAGACGCAAGTTGCCTGAATCTTTATCGTCCTCAGCGGCCGCGAATCCTCGGCGCGCCCAGTTCGATGATCGAGCGCGGGGGATTCGAGTTCGCGTCGTCGCTGGCCGAGACCGAAGCGGACAAGGCCAACCCGTGGCGGCTGCTTGACGGCAAGGTCTCCGAGACCGAGGCGGGTGCGGCCATCCCTGCCATCGGCGATCTGAATACGATCATGTGGATTCTGCACTCGGGCCTCGGCAAGACTCTCACCATCGAAGACGACACCGGCCGCCGCTACGCGCTCAAGATCGTCGCGACGCTCAAACGCAGCGCGCTGCAAAGTGAGCTGGTCATTTCCGAGGAGAATTTCATCCGCCTCTTCCCCGAACGTAGCGGATATCAGTTCTTCATGATCGAAGCCGACGAAGCCGACAGCGCCCCGGTGCGCGAATCTCTCGAAGCGACGCTGCGTCCGTTTGGGTTCGACACGTTCTCGACCAATGAGCGCATCGCGCGTTACCTCGCTGTCGAGAACACTTACATTTCGACCTTTCAAGCGCTTGGCGGTCTCGGCCTCCTGCTCGGCACGCTGGGCCTGGCGGCGGTCATGCTGCGTAATGTGCTCGAACGACGGAGCGAGCTGGCGCTGCTTCGGTCGCTCGGCTTCGGCCCGCGCGACCTGGCCTTGATGGTCGCCGCCGAGAACGCGTTTCTTCTGTGCCTCGGGCTGGGAGTCGGCGCGGGAGCGGCCGCGCTGGCCGTCGCGCCGCATGCCTGGGCTCACCCCGGCGCCGTGCCCTGGACGACGCTCGCCGTCATGCTCCTCGGTGTTTTTTCGATCGGATTGATCTCAGGCCTCGCCGCCGTTGTCGCGGCCGAATGCGATGCTGGCAACGGTGCGCATGTCTGCAAATGCAATCCCCACGAATGCCGGCAGCGCGCCACCGCCGATCCAGCTGTTCGTGTTGCCGTAAACGCCGTCATTGATGTTGGTCACGAAGTGCGTATCCAGGCCCAGCTCATCCGGCGCAAAGGCGGAGGCGCCGTCCTCTCGCGCCAGATTGCCTTCCGCAAACTCCCCGCCCTCTTCCACGATCTCGAGTTCGGGAAGGACAGGTGGATTGAGGCAGTCTTCGATGGCATCGACCACATCTCCGGGATCGGCATAGATTTCGATCTCGTCGATGGCCGTGCCGGCGCCGATCCCCGCGGCCGGGACGATGAGACGAATACCCGTGGCTTCCACCGCGGCGAAGTTCAAACGATGGCGCAGAAAGGGTG
>JAJFLK010000364.1 GCA_021772735.1 Candidatus Sumerlaeota bacterium
TCGCGATGGATGATGCCGCGATCATGCGCGTACTTGAGCCCGCGCGCCGTCTGGAGGACGTAACCCGCAGCGTCGTCGAGCCCGAGGCGCCCGTCCGAACGGATCATATCCGCCAGGCTCTGGCCGGGGACGTATTCCATAGTGATGTAGTGAACGTCTTCGGTGCTGCCGACATCGTAAACTTGAACGATATTGTGGTGCGCGAGCTGCGCGGCGGAGAGCGCCTCGCGGGTGAATCGCGCGAGCAGTTCGGCATGCCGCGCGAAGCGACTCGGCAGAACCTTCATCGCGACCTTGCGGTCCAGTGAGATCTGGTGAGCCAGGAAGACCGCGCCCATG
The DNA here is from genome assembly GCA_021772735.1 of Candidatus Sumerlaeota bacterium. Classification (GTDB taxonomy): domain Bacteria; phylum Sumerlaeota; class Sumerlaeia; order MVZB01; family JAJFLK01; genus JAJFLK01. The sequence goes on from JAJFLK010000364.1 coordinate 340, forward strand.
CCCCCGGCGCCGAGAAGTTTTTCGATCCGGAAGCCATCGACGGTCCGGCCGATCAGGTGGCCCATATCTTTGGGGGAAGCGCCTTGTGTGGACGAAGAAGCTTTGGGCGATGCGGCGCGGGCGGGCGGACTTTTCTCGGCTTCGGTGAAGGTCGGGTCATCGTCCTCGATCGCTGTTTGTTGCTCGCCGATGGGCCTGACCCGAGTCGGAGAGAGGCGGGATTCGGGGATCGATCCGCCGCCCATCGTCTGGGCTTCGCCCGGCGCCATGGTCGGCATGTCGCTCGGGTCCGAATCCTCAAGCGACGGGGCCGAGGCGAAGCCCGAAGGCGCAAGGGCCTGGGCGCGCGGCGTTGCTTTACCGCATCGGTTGCACCAGATTTGATCCAGCTCGTCTTCTAGATCGTCTTCCCAGCGGTGCTTGCAATGTGCGCAAGTGATATTCACGAAATTGCCCATCCACGCCGGCGTGTCGGTCCGGGGTTAATCACGGCCCGAATGCCGCACGGGGTTTATGTGAATCTAGAGCTCGACAACCCGTAGCCATAGTAATGTGGCCGGCCGGGAGCGTCAAAACCCATTATCGCGGGCTGAGCGGGATGACCTGACCCCCCCGCTCTTCCAGGGCAAAGCCGATGCCTCCGGCGCAGGGCTGGGGAGGCTAAGCCCCTCACGCGCTCCCCGAGCACAAAACAAACGCCGCCGGCGCAAAGCCGGCGGCGTTCGAACGTGTAAATACTCTTCGTGTCCCGGCGCGAAAGGGCCGACCGGCTTAGCGGTTCGCGAGCTCGCCGAGGAAAGTGCGCACTTCGGCGCTTTCGTCTGCATCCTCGCAGGCCTCAAGAAACGCCGTCAGGTGCTTCTTCGCGCCGGCAAGGTCACCGGTCTTTTCCAAGGCGAGAGCGAGATTGAAACGGGCTTCATTCAAGTCGTCGTCGAGCTCAATCGCCTTGGCGAAGCATTCGGCGGCCTTGGCGAACTTGCCCGCCTCGACGTGACCGCACCCCAAGTTGTAGTGATCGAGACCATCGCGCGGCTTGATCCCGAGCGCGACAAGCTGCTTGGCGGCTTTCTCGTCGTCCAGAGTATGGAACAGAGCGAAGCCCCAGCGCTTGTATGTCTCAAGGCCGACGGAGTCCAGCTCCTCGCCGAAGCGCCCGACCACGTGATCGGTCATGGTTAATTCTTCGGGGGCTGTTTCCGCTGCCGCCTCGGCAGCCTTGTCTTCGGTCTCGACGCTCGCGTCTGATGCGTTCTCGGTCATTTCGAGTTCTCTCCGGATCGAATTGCATCAAATTGCAGCGATCCATTCAAAAAAATGAGCAGCCGGGGCCGCGCCGCCCATGCCTGCGGCCCCGGTCGAACCTCAAACCATAGCGGCCCCGCAGCGGCCGTGTCTACTTCAATATTGACTCAATAACGGCCTGGAGCTTCTCGGGGTCGAACGGCTTAACGATATATTCCACAGCGCCGACCTCAATCCCGCGTTGCTTGGATTCGGCATGAGAAGAAGCCGAGAGCATCACGACTGGGATATCCTTAAGACCCGGATCCTCTTTGAGCTTCTTGCACACCTCGAAGCCGTCGATGATAGGCATCATCACATCCAGGATGATCAAATCCGGATTTTCCTCGCGCGCCCTATCCATCGCATCGAGGCCGTCGTATGCGGTCACGATGTCGTAGCCCTTGGATTCGAGGAACAATTGAACGACGACCTTGACGTCTTCCTCGTCGTCGGCGATCAGGATTTTCTTGCCCATTTGGCGGGACCTCCGTCGTTTTGCTTTCGCGTCTCAGGCGCAAGGCCTGGTCCACACATTGAAATCTTCCGAACCGCCTTCCAACTGGCGGTCTATCCCAGCGCCTCTTCGGCCATGGCGAACGGCAGCCGCAGTTCAAAGACCGTCTCATCGCTGTTTCCATCGACAATCGCAACCGACCCCCCGTGAAGGCGAGCGATATTCTGAGTCAAATACAAGCCAAGGCCGCATCCGCCCTCGGCGCGCGTCGAAGAGTTATCGATCTGAAAGAACTTATCGAAGACCGTATCGCGTCGTTCGGGCGCGATGCCGCCCCCGCCGTTCGCAATCCGCAGCACGTAGTCACAACAATCGCGGCGCGTCGAGACGCTGATGGTCGCGCCTCGCGGCGAGAATTTCACCGCGTTCGACAACAATTCAAAAACGATCTGGGACAGCCGCGTTTCGTCTCCGGCGACCGGCCCGAGCGAATCATCAAGATTGATCTCCCATGCAAGGTCCTTTGCCTCAGAATCGAGCTTCGCAAATTCGATCCGGCTGCGGACGATCTCGCTTATATCAGCGTCTTTGATGAGCAGTTTGAGCGATCCATTCTCGATCTCAACGGTGTCGATGATCGAATTGACGATGCCGGTCAATTTGCTCACGTTGTTCTTAACCAGACTTTCTATCTTGTTGAGCATTTGCTCTGATTTCTCGTTGTCCTTCGCGCAACAGGTTTGCATCAGCGGCAGCGTCCCGCGAATCACCGCCAGCGGAGTGCGCAGCTCGTGAGAGATGAGACGCAGGAAGCCGTCCTTGAGCGAATCCGCCTCGCGAAGGCGCTTGACCTCTTCGTCCAGACTGACGTCTTCAAACATGATGAGGCATTCGGTGGATGCATCGCCACCGAGGCCGGCCGGCGAGACGGTAATCTCAAGCATCCTGGATTTGTCGCCCATTCTGCCGTCGATTCGATCCTGCTCCACCGTTCTGGACTTCAACGAATCTCGGATTAACCTGCGCGTCAAACAATACAGCGATGGGTCGAGCACCTCGGATAGCAGCCTGCCCTTGACCAAAGAATCCGGATCGCCGCGCAGACTTCGCAACCGCCAGTTCGAATGCGTGACTCTTAAATCGCGATCCAGCGCAAGTACCCCGATATGGAGATTATCGAACAGGCTTTCGAGCTGAGCATGAATCTGAACCGTTTCGCCAAATTGAACGGCGTTCAGGATGCCGCCGGAGATCACGCGCGAGGCAGCTTCGATCAGGCCGACATCGCGAGCGGTGAACACCCGGCCATTGAGCGGGTTCGCGATATTGATGATACCCCTGACCTCGCCCCGGACGAAAAGCGGACAGACCACGCATGAGGCCTGGCCCAATTCGCTTCGCGGTTCCATATCAAACTCGGCGAAGTCCGCCTCGCTTGTGAGCAGAACCGGTTTTCCGCTGAAGAAAGCCTTGCCGCAGATTCCCTTGTCGCGCGAAATCCGAATTTCGCTCCAGGAATCGGGCTCTATGTGCGTCGCTGCCTTCAAGACAAGATCATCGCCGCCGGGCTCGGCAAGAAACATCGAACAGGCCTGAACTTCGAGCAGCTCGGAGACGACCGAACATGCGGCCTTGGCCAGATCGTCGACCGATTGCGCCGCGACCAAAGGGCTCAGAGCCTCAAACAGGCGCAAGTAGCGCTCCTGGTCGACGCCCGACCCCTCAGCCGAGGAGCTGATTCCGTTTGATTCGCTCATGTATCTCTCCGGTTCACGGCCGGGCGGAGTCAAGCCCGCGCGGTCGCACCCTCCCTTGACTACTTCAACGGCGTGAAGCCCCCGAAGGTCAAGATCTACCCCACCCCAGATGAAACTTATCAAACGCCAAGGCGGCTTTGCAAACCCGGAGTTGGGGTGTAACCTAAGCTAGGCGAGGAATGGGCCGCGCACGCACACGGCCTCTCAAACGTTGGCACGCGCCGCCTTGAGGCCGATCTCCTGACATCTCGCGCCGCTCGCCTCGCGATGGGCCATGATTAATTCCGCTCCATATCTTTCGGACTTCTCGGCTGCCGCGCGGCAGGCGCCGCTGGATGCGTATCCCGTGATGCTGGTATCCGGAGGCGGCGGGGCAGACGAATTTGCTCGATTCTCTGTCTTGGCCGCCGCTCCGTTGGCGATTCTCGAAGCCGCCGGGCCGTTGGACGCCTGCCGGCTGCGTGCTCCGGACGAGGAGTCTGAACCGAGGCGTGGTTCGGGCTCCGAGCGCACGCCATTGAAATCACTTGAGTTCGATTCGTTCGGCGCGGGTGTCGATGCGGCGTTGGGCCTCATCGGGCCGATGGACTTGAGTGGGGGCGCGCCGTGGGATGCTCCGGCCCAGGAGGCTGAGGAGGCGTGTGGGGACGAGGGGGCAGGCGATTGCATGCCGACGCCTTTCACCGGGGGATTGGCCGGATTCGTGAGCTACGAGGCCGGCGGGCGATTTGAGCGGATGCCGCCGCCGCCCGTATCCTCGACCGGCATTCCCGCGATCTGGTTCGGCGTGTATTCGGCCGTCTATTTGGCCGATCATCTGAGGCGCGAAGCCTGGTGGATCAGCCGCGAGGCCGCAGATGGCGTGGCCAATGACGAAGACACCGGGCGGGACGCGCTCGGGATGCTGCGGGATTGGGTGGATGACGCGCGTCGAGCCGCACACGGTTTAGAGTCTGGTGATCCGGCCGCCATTGAAGCAACCGACCCCGAGGATTGGACTTCGCAATGGGAGGCTTCGCTTAATCCCGCCGCCTACGGTCGGGGAGTTGAGCGCGTCCGAGAATATCTGCGATGCGGAGATGCCTACCAGGTCAATCTGACCAATCGATATCGCCGGCCGTTCGGCGGCGATCCCCGGAATCTATTTTCTCATTTGCTGCGGAGCAACCCGGCGCCCCTGTCCGCGTTCGTGGCGGGCGGGGCGTGGTCAATCCATAGCAGCTCGCCGGAGCTATTTTTCGACCTGAGCTCTGTGGGGATTCTCCAGACTCGCCCGATCAAGGGGACGATCGCCCGGAAGCCACCAGATGCGGAAGCGGGCGACACGGGCTCTAATGGAACTTCGAGCGGCGGCGAGAGCGATTTTCCCAATCAACTAAAGGGAGACGATCTCGCGCAGGCCGCAGCCCTGACGGCGAGCGAGAAAGATCGGGCCGAGCATCTGATGATCGTCGATCTGGAGCGCAACGATCTGGGCCGGATCTGCCTGCCGGGAAGCATCGAGGTCGCGCCGCTGATGGCCCTGATGTCCTTGCAAGGGATTCATCATATGGTCTCCAACGTGCGCGGCCGCGTGCGGTCCGGGGTGGGTCCGGCCGAGGTCTTCGGAGCGCTCTTTCCGGGTGGCTCGATCACCGGCGCGCCTAAAGTCCGAGTTATGGAATTGATCCGCGAGCTTGAGAGCGTCGCGCGCGGAGTCTATACCGGCGCGATCGGCACGATCACGCCCGAGGGCGCCGCGCGCTTCAATCTGGCGATCCGGACGATGAGCCTGCACAAAGGCGGGCTCGACCTGCACGTCGGCGGGGGGATCGTGATCGACTCCGATGCCGAGGCCGAGGCGGCCGAATGCCGCCTCAAGGGCGCCGCGATGGCCCGGGCCGTCCGGCTCGCGCTCGAAGAATCCTGTTCTCCTGCCGCGCAGCCGACGTAGGGGCGAGCCGCACGGGCTTCGGGGACTTTCTCCCCCGGGCGTGCCTGCCCTCGCGTCGGTTTAACTTTAAGTACTTCCGTTTTCTACGAACTCCGGGGAGTGCGGCCGCATCGACTTTTCTCTCTTGGGCCGGGGGGCCGATCTGCCGATATATCTCTGAGCGGATGACCAGAGGTCCGCACGATCTCGGAGGCGCACAGAAATTGACTGAAAGTCGAAGCCGGTATCTCGCATTCCGGACGGCCTTGGGAGCCGTCGCCACGCCGCGTGCGCGTTGGCTTGCTCTCGGCACGGCTGCGGGGCTTAGTCTGGCCGCTTGCTTTGCCCAGGACCCGGCCCAGGCGGGGACTCTTGGTCGCTTTTTTTCCATTCAGCTCTTTTCGGCCTGGCTTGCGCTCGGCGCGGGGTTGCTCGTCCTGGTCGCCGGTGTTGCCGGCGATGGAGACCGCGTGCGGGCCAGGATCCGCCGCAGCCGTTTGATCGCGGCCGCGTTGATCGGCGCGGGGCTGGGCGATTTCATGATCGCGCTTTTCGCGGCAGGCTTTATTTGGGAACCTGCGGCCGATCCAGATCGATTTCTTCCGGCGGCGTGGATCGCGGTTCGTGCCGCGTTCGCGGCGCTGATCCTGGCGGGGGCCCGCCAAGGGGCGCGACCATCGGCCGACGGCGATTCCGGCGCCGGCATTCCCGCCGATCAACTTCGGGCTGGTTCGCATCAATTCTTTTGGCATCGAGCCCTCTGGTTCGCTCTCCTCGCGCCCGCGGCTGTCTTTGTTCTCGCGGCCGTTCCGCTTCCGCCGCTTAGCCACGCCTTCGTGCCGGTGCTCCACCGTCCGTTTGAAATACCCGTCGCGCTGTTATGCCTCGCGGCCTTCGGCATTCTGGCCCGGCGCCGGGGTGATGACGAAACGGCCCGAACCGATGCAGCGCAAGTGAGCGCGATCGGCGCATTGATCGGCGCGGTCGCGGCGCATCTGGCCGCCGTTCAATCGCTGCAACCCTTCGACGGGCCGTGGGGGATCGCTCAGTCGGCCGTCGCGGCCGGACACCTTGCGGCCGCTGCGGCGGCGATGAGCCTGATCAGCGGCCGTTCGCACAAGACGTTGCGAGTTCGGACCGTCGTTTCGTTTGCCTGGATGGCAATGATTTTTCTCGGAGCTGTCTTCGCCTCAGCCTCGAACTTCGTCAAGGTTCAGACGTCATCGACTGCGGCATCTCGATACCAGACCTCGCTTTCTGACGCGCGCGCGCTGGTCCGCCTCGATGGCTCGATCGATCAGACGATGGATCTGGCGATGGCCGGTTCGGCGCAAAGCCTCGAAGCCCTGCACCAGATGTTCACGCAAGAGATCGCGCTGCGGCTCGAATCCCTGATGCTCGCCGGGCTGCCCGAAGCCTTGCACCTGGGAACCGAGGAGGCCTCGGGCGCCGCACGAGCTAGGGCGACGATGGAGACGCGCATGCTGAATCTAGCATCAGCGGGGCGGATCGACGAGGCCACTGCGTTGCGCGACGCGCCCACATACTCCAAATGGCGCGAGCAGTTCACGGCCCAGAGCGGCCGGCTCAACGAAAGGCTTGAAGCGCTGGCCTCCGATGCGACACGCTCGACGAGCACTGCGGCCCGGACCGCGTTCGGGCTGTTGCTCGCAGCGACGATTTTCGGCGCGTTGTGCGCATGGATATTCTCTCGCCGACTTCGCGCCGATGTCGATGGACCCGTCGCGCGCCTCTCGGAGATGACCGACGCCGTCTTGCGCGGCCAGAAGGCCGAGCATGTCCCGCTCGAAGGTCCCGAAGAGTTGGCCGGATTGGCCGGTCGAATGAACGCCATGCTGGATCGTTTCTCCGAACACGAGGACGCGCTCGAACGCAACACGCGCGAATTGCTCACCGTGTGCGAGACCGCCGAAGGGCTTTCGCGCATGAAGGGCGAAGTGCTGAGCCGCCTGGCACAGCAGATCCGATCGCCGCTCAACGGCGTCGTCGGGATGGCCGAGTTGCTTGCCGGGACCGAACTGGACAACGAACAGAACGAGTATGTCTCGGATCTGAGGCGGTCGACCGCGCACGTTCTATCGATCCTTAACGACATCCAGGATTTCTCGCGTCTCGAATCCGAGCACATGAAGATTGAGCGCATGGATTTTAATCTGCGCTCGCTGGTTTATGATCTTTGCGAGCGGATGCGCGACCGCTCCGAGGACAAAGGACTTCAGTTCACCGCTTTCATCGAGGACGAAGTGCCGTCGCTTCTCACTGGCGACCCCGGCCGTCTGCGCCAGGTGCTTCACTGCCTGCTTGATAACGCCGTGCGATACACGATGGCCGGCGAGGTTTCGATCCGCATCGGCCTGGAAAGCGAAAGCAGCGCCGCCGTTCAGATCCGTTTCACCGTCGAAGACACCGGATGCGGCATCGACGAGGCAACCCGGCACGCCATGCTCGACGAGGACGCTTCGGACCACCTTTCGGTCCGCCGCCCGTGCAGTTCGTCGGGCCTGGGGCTGACGATCAGCCGCCAACTGGTCGGCCTGATGAAGGGAAGTCTGAAGGTCGTGAGCCACACAGGCCGGGGAAGCTCCTTCTCGTTCATGATCCCGCTGGGAACCAAACGTGCGAGCGAGAGCCCGAGAGGGTCGGTCAGCGCGGATGGTCGCGAGCCCGCCCGCCCGTTCGTTGTGGCGTCCAACTCGCACCGCCGCCTGCGGATTCGCGAGTTGCTCGGCGAGCTTGGATATGAGGCGAAAGTTTTCTCGAACTGCGATGAAGCCTTTGAGAACTTTAAGATGATGGACGCATTGGCGGCGCAAGAAGCGAAAGGCGATCAGAACGGCCGTCAGAACGGCCATCAGAACGCGCCCTTTTACACGCTTGGATTCATCGACGAGTTTGGGTCTGAGGATGGCATGTCAAGTTTCTTCGAGGCCGTCGGTCAGATCGACGCCATGACGAAGCTGCCGCTGATCCTGCTCGTTGTCTCCGGGCGGCGCGGCGACGCCGAGCTCGCGCGAGGCCTGGGCTGCGCCGGATACCTGAGCGGAGAGCTGACGGCGGGGCTGCTCAGTTCGGTCATCAGCCGCGTGGTCTCGATGCCGCCCCAAAGCGAAGCGGGGGATACTTCGGAATTCATCACACGCCATTCGCTTGCCGAGCTCCGCCGTGCGTCGGCTCGCGTGCTCATCGCCGAGGACGACCACGTGAATCAGCGAGTACTGCTGGCGATTCTGCGCAAGGCCGGATATCGGGCCGAGGCCGTGGACAACGGCAACGCGGCGATCACCGCCGTCGAGACTCGAAACTACGATCTCGTTTTGATGGATTGCGAGATGCCCAAGTTAGACGGGATGAAAGCCACGGCGGTCATCCGTCGTCTTGAAGGTGATGGCGAGCGCATGCCGATCGTCGCGCTGACGGGCCTGACCGGGCCGGGCGTTCGCGAGCAATGCCTGGTCGCGGGCATGGACGACTACATGGCCAAACCCGTCATCGCACAGAAGTTGCTTGCGGCGGTGGATCGCTGGATTCTCAGCGCGCCTGAATTGAAAGCCGACTTGGGCACGGCGCTGGAAAACGGATCCGATTCGGCGCCCGAGCGCATTGATCTCGCGGGGCTGCGCCAGAAGGCTCTGGGCGACACTAAGGCCGAGGAGTTTCTGATTCGCCAGTTCATCGACGAGACGCACAAGCATCTGGGCGCCGCGCGGCGCGGGGTTCACGCCCGCCGTTCGGGCATGGTCGAGCGCGCATCGGGCCAGCTCAAGTCCGCCTCGTCCGATGTCGGCGCGCCACAGTTGTTTGAGATTTTCGAAGAGCTCGAAACGCTCGCCTGCCAGGGCAATCTGAGTGCGGCGGACGCCCTGATCGCCGAGGCCGAGGCCGAGTTCGTTCGCACCACGGAGTACCTCTCCACGCACTATGATTGGGTTCAAAAAGCGGCCTGATTCCGGAATCGTCGGCCCGCGCTTTTGCCCCGGTTCTTGCCGGGCCTTTTGCCCGATGCAGCTCTCAAGAACCAGGGCGAGGCCAAGCGGCCGGAACGGGCGGCAACTGCCTCGAATGCGTTTTGCTTGAATTCCCCGCGCCCGCACCGCATGATTTCAGCCTAATCCTTATGTGGTGACGGCACAAATCATGACACGACCCGCAACGTACTTTGCTTCGCTCGAACGCTGCATCCTTTTGACGTTCGCGTGCAGCCTTGCCCTTTTGGCTTTTGCCTGTGGAGGCGGCGAGGATTCGGCATCTTCTGCCGCAGCCGGCGCTTCGGCGGCGCAGCCTTCGACTCCGCCCGCCCGGCGCCCGCTATCACCGGAGATCACGCAGCGCCTGGGCGAACTCGAACGCGAGATCGCAGACCTGGACGAGCAGACTTTGGCCCTTCGCAAGGGATTCATCGATCAGGTCAACGATATCGACCGCACGAGCAAGCAGCTCTATCAACAGGTCACGGACCTGCGCGCGTCTCTCGTCGGCGCGCCTGCGCAAGCGCCGCCACCCGCGGTCACACCCGCGCCGCTTCAGACAAAGGCCTCCTCAGCCGCCGCCGCGCCGCCTGCGGCAGCCGCCGCCCCGGTGGCGGATGTTCTGGCCGACGCGAAGTCCGACAAGGGTTCCAATCCGTTCTTCAAGCTTGTTCTTCTGGGACTGATCGTGATTGCGATCGTTTCGATCTTCGGCATCTTCTTTGGCCGTTGGGGTTACGCTGAGGACGCCGAGGACGATTACCTGGATCTTGACGACGAACCGACTGATTACGGTCGCGTCGCAACTTCGGACGGGGACGATCCGCCCGGAGGCTCACCCGCCGAAACGCAGGGCCGCGCCTCGGCCAGCCCATTGTATTTCAAGCCCGATGATACCGAGGAGACCGGAGACGAGGCGTGCGACGAGGACGCGGACGAGGGCGAGGGCGATCCGAAGAAGATCGTCTGAGCGCTCGAACTGAAGTTTTGCACCATTCTCTGCCGACCGCTTTGAAGAAGCATTTGTACGCATGAACGGCGACTTCGGACAGCCGCACGCCGAACGCCCGGGAGTCGTGGTCCTGATGAGTGGTGGGCTGGATTCAGCCGTCTTGACCGGTCTGGCTCTCGAAGAGGGCGTCGAGGTTCGCCCGCTCTACATTCGGCAGGGTTTCACCTGGGAAGATGAAGAACTGCGCGCGGCGCAGCGATTTCTTACCAAACTTGGGGCCGATGGTCCGGGGCTCTTGCGCCCTCTTTGTATCGCGACGTCGCTCGCGCCCGGAGGCTCGAAGCGCCGCGAGGGCCGTTGGGCCGTCGACAAGACGATTGACGTGCCGGACGAAGCGAGCCCGGACGAGGCGGTTTACCTGCCGGGGCGCAATCTCGCCCTGCTGACTCAGGCGGCGATTGTCGCGCATGCCCACGACCTCGCGCGAATCCAGATTGGCGTGCTCGGCTCGAATCCTTTTCCCGATGCGACCGATGAATTTTTCGCCGCGTTTGAAACTGTTGCCGAGGCCGCGCTGGCGACGCCCATCGGCGTGGAGCGCCCGCTGGCCTCGATGAGTAAAACCGACCTGTTGCGCCGGGGCTCGGGATTCGCCCTGGGCGAGACGCTATCCTGCCTGCGGCCCGAGGAGGGGCTGCACTGCGGACGCTGCAATAAGTGCGCTGAGCGCCGCCGCGCCTTCGCCGATGCGGGCGTCCGCGATCCGTCCTCATACGCGGCAGTTCCGGCGTAAGCCGCACAACGCAGCTGGAAAAATTGAAGACACTCACCTATTTTCAATCGTGCTACAGACAAGTCGCAGAAATAGTTAGGGACACTCACCTATTTTCACTCGGGCCATGCGATCTGTTCATAGCTGAACTGAAGTTAGGTGACCGTCCCTAATTTTCAAAATGCGTGACCGTCCCTAATTATTTCTGTCGCGAGGTGCGCCCCTTGACCGCGAAGCCCGTACATCATCGACCCTTAGAGCTGTGGGTGGGACGCTCGGGATCGGGCAAGACGCGCGCGTGCCTCGACGCGATCGCGAGCCGCCTGCGCCGTGGCCCACGCGGGGCGCCGCTGCTGATGATTGTGCCCGAGCAGGCTTCGGCTCAGGCCGAGTACGATCTGGCCGCGCGCTCGGGCTTGCCGGGGTTCACCCGAGCCCGCGCCTTCTCGTTCAATCATCTGCGGACCGAAGTCTTTGCCCGAGCCGGAGGCCGCCCGCGCAACGTCATCGACGACGAATCGCGCGTGCTGATTCTGCGTCAGGTGATCCGCCGTCTTGTTTCGTCTCCGGGCGGCTTGGGAATCCTCGGGCGATCGGCCGATCTTCCCGGGCTTGCCGAGTCGGTCGGCGCGACTCTGCTCGAACTGCGGCGTTATGGGATGACTTCGGCCCAGCTCGCCGAACTGGCCCAAAGCGAGGAGCAAATCGGCGGGGGGGCACGGGACGCCACGGCCGGAAACGCCCCGGCCGGTTCGGATACGTTTACGACCAAGATCGGCGACCTCGCCTCGATCTGGAAGGCTTACGAACAGACGCTCGCCGATCGCGATCTATCCGACGCCGGGGCGATGGCGGCGGCCGCTGCGGAGCAATTGCGCCGGAGCAATTTGTTCGCCGGCGCCGAGATTTGGATCGATGGATTCCACACGTTCACGACTGAAGAACTCGAACTTCTCGAAGCCCTGCTGGCCGGAGCGAGCAGCGCCGCGTTGACGCTCTGCCTCGATCCGCACGATCCCGCCTTCCAGTCCGCCGCACCGCCCAAAGGCGTGACGCGACGTGGCGAGTTGACCTCGCGCGTCGGCCCCGAGCGCGTGTTCGAGAATATGGAGCGAACATACTTCGCGCTTCGCGAGCGGATCGCCGCCATCGGATGGCATGTATCGACCGTCGAATTCCCGCGCGATCCCGAGCGCACCCGCTTCGGGGCCGGCGGCGCGCTGGCACACCTCGAAGCGCGCGTCCTGACGCGGCTGCGGCCGGATGCTTATAAAGGCGAGGACTGGAATGATCCGGCGGGCTCGGCGGGCGGGCGCGCCTCGGGAGTGCCGATCGAAATGGTCGAAGCCACGACGCCGCGCGACGAGATCGAATTCGCCGCGCGAAGGATTATCGGGCTCTGCGCCCCGCCCCGAGCCGAGCCCGGCCCGGCCAAAGCCGGCGGCGCCTTGGCGGAGACCGCACGTCCGCTTGCGTGGTCCGCGGTCGCCGTGATCGCGCGTGACCTCGATACCTATGGGCCGCTCGTGCGCGAAATCTTCCCTCGCTACGGGATTCCGTATTTCATCGATGCGCGCCGGAGCATCTCGGGTCATCCCGTTGCGCGGCTCCTGCTCGCAGCCCTCAGCCTGGCCGAGGGCGATTGGCGGATCGAGAACATCGCGGGGTATTTGAAGAGCGGGCTTTCGCCGCTCGAAGATCGCGAGATCATCGCGCGCATCGAAGTGCATGCCCGGATGCGCCGCCTGAACGGACGCACCGAGTGGTGCGAGGTCGACGCGTGGCATTCGCCGGACGTCCGCCATCGCGGATCGAATGACGCCGATGCCGATCTGCGCCGAAGCGAGATCGAAGGGCTGCATGCCGAATTGCGTCGTGCGCTCGCGCCCGCCATCACTCTGGGCCGGAGCTTGCTGGCCGGGGATGAGAGCGCCGAGGCAATCTGGCGGTTCCTCGAATCGCTCGGCGTGAGCACGAAACTCGAGGGCTGGGCCGCGCATGCCGAGGCCGAAGACGATCCCGAATCCGCGGCCATACATGCGCAAGCGTGGGGTCAGGTCGTCGATCTTCTGGATCGTCTGCGCACGATTGGCCTGACGCCGGCGGGCCAGGCTGACGCAACGGCAGGTGACCCGGCCGATGCGAAACCGGACGGCTCGGCTGAGCAGAGGAGCACGGCCTTGAGCGCACCCGCCGGAGGGCTCGATGAGTTACGCGAGACGATCGAGACGGCCCTGGCGACGGTTCAGGCCGGGCTGATCCCGCCGCGGCTCGAAGAGGTCGTCGTCGCCTCGGCCGATCGATCCCGCACGCCGACAGTCGATGTGGCGATTGTCATCGGCCTGGCCGATGGGAGTTTTCCGCGTGCATACGACGAGGATCCGATGCTGACCGATGGCGACCGCACGCGGCTCGGCGACCGAGGTTGCGATCTCGGTCCCGATTCGATCCGTCGATACAATCAGGAACGCTTTTTCGCGTACCTCGCGTTGACGCGGGCGTCGCGGCTGCTGATCGCGACGCGCCCGCTGGCCGATTCCGAAGGGCGCGTGCTTGGGCCGTCCTCTTTTTATCGCGCCGTTGCAGAAGGCTTCGCGCAGATCGAGCCGTTTCGCTACGGCGATGAAACGGGCAGCCCGGACATGGATGTCGGCGTGGAATCAGATGGGGCTGGCGCGCCGCCGCCATTGCCTCAGCTGCCGATCGCACTGGGCCGATGGGCCATGCAGGTGTATCACCACGCCTGCCGGGGCGAGAATCCGGGAGCCGTCTCGCGCTTGCTTGCCGAGGGTCATCCTTTGGCCAGAGCCGGGCTGCAAGCCGATGCGAACGCCGAGGCCGGCCATGCCATCCGCCGTGTCGCCGAGGCGCTCCGGTGGCCGCGCGGCGCCGGGCTCGATCCGGGTCGTGCGCGTTCATTCTGGATGGAGCGGCCGGTGATGTCAGTGACCGCGCTCGAAGATTTCGGCCGATGTCCGTTCAAGTTCTTCGCCGGGCGCACGCTCAGGCTCCAGCGGCCGCGCGAGCCCGTGCCCGGCCCCGCCGAGCTTGGCCAGCTTCGCCATTTCATTCTCGAACGCCTCTTCGAAGAATTGCGCGAAGCCGACGGTCTGGATTGGGGCAGGATCGATCTCGACCGCGCTCGCGCGATCGCCCGAGATGCCGCCGAAGAAGCCGCGACCATCACGCTGGCCGATGACTTCGGCCGCGACGCACTGACCGATACCATCATCCGAGCGGTCACGAACGAAATGGAGTTCTTCGTCCTCGCTCTGAAGACCATGGGCGAGCGATACGGTTTCGTTCAGGTCGAATCGGAATTTCAATTCGGATCGGGCGGGCGAGTGGCATTCGATCTGCCGTGCGACGATGAACTGGCTTTTGTTCTGCGCGGCACGATCGATCGCGTCGACAGGATCGCGGCCGGCGGCGAAGGCGGTCCGAACCGTTATGTGGTTTTCGATTACAAGTCTTCGCGCCGGGGCATCGATCCGACCAAACTCATGCACGGCATCGATCTGCAACTCCCGGCGTACGGGCTCGCACTTGAGCGCAACATTGACAAATTGGAAACCGGATCGGGATCCGAGAAGTCAGGTTCGGAAGCGGCGCGCGTTCAGGGGCTTTTCTATTGGCCGTTGACCATCGGGCTGGCCGAAGCCTCCGGGACCGACTGGGCCGAGCCCGCGACCGCCGAGTGGTTCTCGAAGATTCATCCGACGGGATTGTTCGAGGATGAGATCGCGGACGACCTCGACACGGGCGTGGGCCCAGGGGCGAGAGCTCTGGCGTTCGCGTTCAAGCGCAAGAAGGACGGCGTGCTCGCCGTGGTGCCGAACGGTCATATGCCCTCCGAAGCGCTGCGGGCCTACTTCGAGTTTGCTCGCGAGCTGATGTGCGGCCGGGCCCGGAGCATCGCGCGCGGTGAGATCGCCCTGCACCCCTGGCGCGACGGCCGCGGTTCGGCGTGCGGCATGTGCGATTATTCGGCCATCTGCCGAATCAAGACATCCGACGATCAGCCGTGGCACTACGAGCCGAGCGTGAGCTTCAAGCGATTCGGCGAGGATATGACGGCGCGCGCGGAGGCGGCTCATGAGTAAGCGCGTCACGCCAGCGGAGACGGATTCGAAGTCAATGGCATCAATCTTTGATATCGCCACGATGGGCGCTGGTTCCGAGCAGAGTTCGGACGCAGCCACCCCGAACTGGACACCGGAACAGGCCGCGGCGATCGCCGAACGCGATCACGATCTCTACGTCACGGCCGCAGCCGGCTCTGGCAAGACCGCCGTGCTGACCGAGCGCGTCGTCCAGCTTGTTACTAAGCGCGGCAAGGACGACGCCGCCGGCGAACTCGCGTCGCTCGAACGTCTCCTGGTCATCACATTCACGCGCAAGGCCGCGCGCGAGATGCGCGAGCGAATCGAGAAACGTCTGCGCCGCGCGCTCGATGAGGAGCCGGACAGCGCCGAGGCGCGCGCCGCCTTGGATGCCATGCCGCGCTCGAACATCATGACACTAGATGCGTTCAACGATCGGCTCGTGCGGCGTCATTTCCATCGGGCGGGCGTCGCGCCGGATGTGCGCATCGCAGATGAAGACGAAGAGCGCGAACTGATCGCGCAGGCGACCGACCGCACGTTCGAGGAGCTTGCCCGCAACGACGGCGAGCGAGGACGCGAGTTCGCCGGATTGATCGCGACGGCCGGCGGCGCGGGCGGCAGCGTCCTGGAGAACGTCGCCTCGCGGGTCGAATTGATTCGCTCGTGGATGGGATCGCTCGAAGATCCCGAGGCGTGGCTTGAGCAGAGTCGGGGGCTCTTGGACAGAACTCTCGCCGCCGGAAGTTTTGAAGAAATGCCCGAATCCGAGCTGACGGTCGAGGCTTTGGCCGCGTCGCTTGTCGATCTTGCCCAGGCGCTTGATGACATCGGCCGCAGGGCCGAGGCGCGATTCGGCGGGGAGGCGATCGAATCGACTGCGGCTGCGAAGTTGTGGTCCGCCGAGCCGGCCCGCATGCGAGATCACGCCGAGAGGTTGCGCGCGGCGGGCAC
>JAJFLK010000365.1 GCA_021772735.1 Candidatus Sumerlaeota bacterium
CGTAAGGGAACGCCAACGCGCGTGGCTTAGTCCCGAGTCTCCGCTCGATCTCGTCGCTCGATTCGATAATCTGGCGCTTGCCCTCGGGCTCCGATATCTCCGCGAGGTCGGGATGATCGAGCAGATGCGAGCCGAACTCGATACCCGCTTCGGCCATCTCTGCGGCCTGAGCCCACGTCATGATGTCCATGCGCGGAACCCAATCCGGCTGACCCGGCCACATATTGTCCTTGCCCATAAGCGCGGTGCATACGAAGACGGTAGCCGTCGCGCCGACCTCGCGCAAGATCGGCAAAGCTTCTCGATAAACCGATTCGAGCCCGTCGTCAAAGGTGATCAGGATGTTCAGCCCCGCAGGCGCTGTGGCGTCCCCGCGAACGAATCGCTCGGCTTCTTCGAGCGTAAGAAATCGAGCGCCGCGTCTCTTCCATGCCTGGATGTGTGATCGAAAAAGAGCGGGCGCGATCGAGAGAACAGAGCCCGAATCATCGATGGAGTGATAGTTTATGACGTGGATGGGAGGAGTCATGAGGAGCACAAGATCCGGACGTGAGGCGAAATTCGCAAGCCATCGCAGGCGACTGCAAATCGTTGATATTCTAGGCCTTGCTCCTCCGGACTTCGAGCAATTCGTCAACGATCCCAAGATACTGATCCAGGTGGGCATCCTCGGACCAGTATTTCAAATACGACTCGTATCCTCGTTCGCCCAGCTCGCGCCTGCGATCGGGGTCGGTCTGAATCGTCCGCATCGCGTCAATCAATTCGCGTTCATCTCGATACGTCATCCCGCCTCCGCCCTGTTCGATCACCTCGGGCAGCACGCCGAAGTGATGAGCGATGACAGGCGTCTTCTGAGCGAAGGATTCAAGGATGATGATGCCGAAAACTTCATAGCAAATCGAGGGGACGATCGAGGCAATCGCGCCGGCGTAAAGCCGCGTCAGTTCAGCCTGGCTCATGCGCCCGAGAAAACGGACGCCTTCAATCCCCTCGCCCATCTCACGCAGCGTCTCGCCGTATTCGCCTTCCCCGGCGATCAGCAAATCCGCATCGGAATATTTCCGAAAGATCGGTAGCACGTTCTGGATGCCTTTGATTTTCTCCAACCGACCAACGATCAAGAAATAGGGCCTCGGGTGAGGTAATCCCAGTGGCTCGGGTGATTTCTCGGCCGCATCGCGCCCGTCCCCGGCCTTACCTCCGGCCTCGACCGGCGGATGATAGTAATACGGCAACTGCCGAATCGGAATGTCGAGTCCGCCCCACTCGGTGTGGCGGGTGAGTGTGAACTGGCTGGGCGAGAGAAACATATCGACTTGCTTCAGGGCGCGTTTCATCAAGCCGGTATGACGCCACAACTGCGGCGGCCGCCGGCCCGCAATCTGACATCGAAAGCACTCTTGCTTGTCGCAAGCCTCTCGGCCGTACTTCCATAGCACATGCATCGGGCAGACGAGCCAGTGCTCGTGCGTCGTGTATAGCTTTACGGCGTCGCCGAGGAATAGCACGCCGGGCCCGCCGACGAGCGAGATGTTATTGAAATGGATCACGTCCGGCGGGTGCTCTTTCATGATCGCTCGGATCTTTCGCGCCTTGAAGAACGGACGGCCGGTCTGCTGCGTCGCCAGCGCAGACAGAAATCCGAATCCGGTTTTCAACGCATGAAGCGTCACGCCGGGCTCATTGGGGAAATCACCGGAAGGCGGGCCGGGATGAAGCAGGTGATACGCGTCCTGATCACAGATGACATCGACCGTGTGCCCTCGGCGCGCAAGCGCATTGGAGACGCGATAGATGTGCATCGCGTCGCCGCCAAAGTGGTAGGGCGGATAGAAGGTCGTGATCATGCAGAAACGCAATGGCCGGTTCATGAGGCGGCGGCAGTCTCCTCGAAGCAGCGTTTGAGCGCCCGGGCTGAGTCGGTCCACGAGAGAGCGGTCGCGCGATCATGCGCGACTCGGGCCATCTTGTCGCGCTCCGCGCTCTGAGTGGCGAAAACTTTGAGGGCATCAGCCAGGTCGCCGTCCCGGGTCGGCTCGACGAAGATCCCGCCCCCATCGAGGACCTCGGGCAAGGGCGAATTGCGGGTCGCGATCACCGGCGTGCCGGCAGCCGCCGCTTCGACTGCGGGCAGGCCGAACCCCTCGCGCAACGAAGGCAGAAGAAGCCCCACAGCATTAGCATAGAGCGGAGCCAAAGCCTCGTCAGAGACGAACCCCGGGAAATGCACGCGCCGCGAGAGGCCGAGTTGGTCGATCAGGCCGTGCAGATCCTTAATGTTCGACATACAGGTCTGCTTGTCGATCTCGCCCACCATAACGAGCGCCGGAGCCTCCTCGGGATGGGCCTCGCAGAGCCTCCCGTAAGCGCGGATCAATCGATCCAGATTCTTGTGAGGCGCGAATCCTCCGACGTAGATGAAATAGGTTTCGCCATCGCCGAGCCCTATCGAGTCTCTTGCGTTGCCGCTCAAGGGCTGCCCGAAGGCCCGGGCGAAGATCGGGCTGGCGCTCTCGGAGACAACGCTGATCGAATCCTCACTCATCCGAAATACGTCGGCGATCTCGCGTCTGGAATAATCGGACACCGTGACGAGTTGATCGGCTTCGTGGATCGCGAGCCGGGTCTTGATGTTCCAGAACATCCGCGAACGAAAGTCCGGGAAGACCTCACGCGGGTGACGTTCTGCGATCGCATCGTGAATCACCAGCACGACGCGCCCGCGACCGAAATACGGGAAGTAGCTGAAGACCGATGAAAAAAAGAAAACGTCGCACGGCTCGGCACGCGCGGCCTTGCCCAACGCTAGCATATCGCCCACCCGCCGGCGCGAACCCGCCGAGGCCCCCTCGACCGGGCTCTGGCCCAGCTCGGCAATTCGCTTTGGAATATCTTCGGGGAACTCTGCGGCCTGAACCGATTGCGAATCCGTGATCATCACGTATTCATTGTCTCGGTCGATCCGCCACAGCTCGGTCAGGACCTCGCGCATGTAGCGGCCGTATCCCCGCTTGTTGGCCCAGCATGAGCCATCGATCGCGACCCTGACCACGTTATTCCACCTTCCGCAGACTGTCGCCGGGACCAAAGATGTAACCGACCCACTCGCCCACCGCCCACGAACAGGAGAAGATCATCAGCAGGGGCATCGCCTTGGCGAGGATCTTGCCGCCGCGCTTCTTGTGCCGCACGATTTTGATCATGCGATAGATGATCAGCGGAGGAAGGCAGGGGGAAAATAGAATGTAGAAGAGCCGTTTGCCCGGCGAGACCGAATCGTTTCGCATCCCGGCGTAAGACCGCGCGTAGTGATACCGCTGCGACATGAACTCGCCGAAGCCGAAATTCTTCTTGTGCAGGATGATCATCTCCGGCGTTTGATAAACCTTCTTGCCGCGCTCGATCAGGCGTGCGGTGAGCCAGGCTTCCCAGAAACCGCCCTCAAGCAGATCGCGCATCTCTTCGAGAGCTTCGCGTTTGTATGAGGCGTTATTGCCCGGAATGTCGAAACTCTCCCCCTCGGGAATGGGATTCATGTACCGAAGGTATTCGCAGAAGAAAACGGCCCAGTCAATAAGGCGGTCGGTTGCGGCATTCTCGACAGCGCCGCCGACGGCGGAATAACCCTTGTCGTGCCACTTAACAATCTGCTGATACCAGTCCGGCGGGGCAACGCAGTGGTCCTCGGTGATGACGACGATCTCGCCTTTGGCCCGCAGCATCCCATAGGCCCGCAGCTCGGGGATCGTCTTGCGCTCCTCGAATTGATGAAATTGGATGGAGGGGAATTTCTCGGCGACCATACGGCAGGTTGGTTCCCCGCAGCAATCTGTGACAATGATTTCAGCTTCGATTCCGCCATCCTGCTTCATCATCGAATCAAGACAATCGTGAAGGCAGTCCGGTCCATTGACCGAAGCTATGATCACTGAAATTTTCGGGCAAGAATCGTTCAGTTCGCTCATGAATCCCCTGCTTGCGATGTGGATTTGTCGGACCGGCCGACGGCCAGGATCGTGCCGCCCACTTCAGCCACGGCCCACGCCAGATTGAAGCAAATCAGCGCCGGCAGCAGAGCGAGCAGCCGAGAGATCGGCCGGCCCCTGGACCGCCAGCGCATCACGACGCGCGCCAAGAGCAGTATCGGCAACGCTGGACAGAAAACAAAGTATTTCACCATCCAGCCTGCGCTGACCTGGCCCCGGCGGTCGCGCCCGAACCGAAAACCATGGCTGAGACGCTGCCCGATGAACGCGCCGAATCCCGTGCTGATCGTGTGGTGCATGACCGGGGCAGGACTCAGGAGCAATTGACTTCCCAGATCAGCGAGGCGGGCGTGAACCGGCGGCTCCCAGAAACCATCGCCGATCAGATCGCGGCATGCCTCGATGGCCGCGCGGCTGTATGACGCGTTATCGGCGGCGATGTCCTGGACCGAGTGTGCCTCGAAAGGCAGAAGAAACGAACTATAACGCGAGACGGCGATGGCCCGGTCCGACAAAGATGCGGCCGGAGAGGCCTCGATCGGTCCGCCCACGCCAGCCCAGTCGCCTCTCGCATGCGCGTCGAGATGGGCGCGCAGCCACCCTTCGGCCGGCGTCAGCCCGGCAAGAGTCAAGACAACGATGCTCCCCCGGGCCAGGTCGATCCCGGCCTGCCACAAATGAGGCGTCAAGCAGCCCGGCGGGGGATTGAGAATTTCGACCGGATCAATTCCATCCGGAGTCAGGCGCTCCGCCGTGATACCCGTGTCGGCTTTATTATGACCGGAGCGAACCGCCACGACCTCGCCTCTGACATCGATCGCCTGCCGGACGATCTCTCGGACGCCGGGGATATCTCGCGTCGGCGTTTTGAATCCCGGCACGGCAATGACGACGGTCACCGGCAATGGGGAGCCGTCGGGCGATCCCTCGACACCGGGCGATCCGGCGTCGGGACTGTCCCGCACAGAATTCGTTGGAATTCCTGTCACCGGGCCGCGCCGCCCCGCGCGGCATCTTGAGTGAAAGCGTGCCGCCCAGTCCATTTCTCATACACGTAAAGCCCGATGCCCAATATCAGGCCGACCCCGCAATAGAAAAAATACAGCCAAAGCAGCGGAATCGCCGAGATCAGAAAGACCCAGCCCCGACGGCTCTTGAAGAAACCAACGAGCTTCGAATTGAGCCGGACGGGCACGGCCAGGCAGAAGGGAATCGCCGCCCAGATCCACGGCGCAAAGAAACCGGCGGGCACGGCGAGGATTGCCAGATAGACGGCGATGACCGATGCGCGATACGTCCAGCCAAGGTTCAATTCGCTGCTCCCCTGACCTCGATTGTGAAGAAGCATGGCCGTCCAAGGGATGGCCCGATCGAAGACATCCGTCTTGACCAGCCCGATGAGCGTCCAGCGTTTGTGATGCTTCACCTGAAGCGGCTTGAGTACGCCAATCTCGTGGCCGTGGCGGCCGAGCAAATACCCGACATGAATATCCTCGACGCTCGGGCGATCCCAATATGCCTCGTCGAACCCGCCGATTTCGCGGAACACCTCGGCCCGGACGACGCCGCAACCAGACCAAAAGCTGGAGACCGCCCCGCCGGCATTCTGATGCACGAAATGATGGAAGAGGTTCTTGAACTGGCTGACCGCATTTGGGTCCGAAGGATCGTCGTCGTACGAACCGATAACGGCCGACGCTTCGGGATGATCGTCAAAGTACGGGACGACCAGGTTGACGGCCTCAGGCACCACCTCGACATCGGCATCGAGGAACCAAAGGATCTCGCCCGTGGCGTGCTGCACGCCGTGATTGCGCGCGCATGCCGGGCCGACGTTCTTCTCAAGCTCGTAGATGATCGCGCCGAATTCGCGGGCGACGGCTACGCTTGCGCCGTCGTCAGTCGAGGCGTCATCGACAACGATGACCTCGTGGAGTGGCATATCGGCCGACTCCGCAGCGCGCAATGCGGTCAGGCACAGCCGCAGCAGCGGCGCGCTATTGTGATTGGGGATGATGACGCTGACTTTTGCCATGGCCCGGAGTCTTGAATCATTCGAACTTGAATCAATCGCGGGGGTCAGTATCGGAAGTCCAGCCCGCGCATCACATGCTTATCGTCAACACCCGGACGAGAATCAATCCTCATTGTGATCATTTGAAGGACCGGAGTGCCCATTCTGGAGATGGGCTGCGCGGGCCGAAGGGGTCAGTAGATAACGGCGAACGTGCCGTCAAGTTGGGTAAAGGCGCGGACCTGACTCCAGGCCGGCAGGTCCGGACCGCGCGTGGACGCACCGATCGGCTGCCCCTCCGCGTCGTATCGCTGCCAGGCGGCTCGTCCCCCCTTTGCCCACGCCGCTCCCTCGGACCAGGCGAAAAGAATTTCGCCCGACGGCCCGGCGGTCGCCACCGGATGCTTGCGCCGCTTCGAAGAGCCGGGCGCGCGCACGATATTCAAGTCATCCAGGCCTTTGGTCCCGACCTCGGCGAAGAATACCTGTCCCTTGGTCTCCCAGGCGGCGAACATACCGGCCTGCGAATCGACCAACGAGAAGCTACTCATGGGACAAGAATTGACCTCCCAGCGTCCGAGCGTCGTCAGCTCGAAGCTCTCGCCCTGATCGCTTGAAACGAGGAGATGCGCATCGCGATGAACCTCGTTGCCCGCACCGCGAAAGATGATGAACAGGTTGCCCGCGCGATCGGTCGCCGCTTCCATGCCGCAGCAGCCGCAAGCGCCCGTCCATTCCGGGCTAACTTTCTTCTCGGCCTCGAAAGTCACGCCGCCATCGCGGGAGCGCGCCACGTAAACGCCGCGCGCAGCTTCGCCCTGTCCCTCGGGGCCCGCATGCCAGACGGCATAGACATTCGCCCGTCCATCGGCCGCGATCGAACCGCCGCCGTCGAGCCCCCAGGCCTCGGTTATGAGGTTGCGCTCGGGCGCGAAAGACGCCTCTCCCGGATCGAGATGCGTATAAAGCAAGGGAAGATGATGGAAGTCGTCAGGTGAAGTTTTGGGCAAGGTTTTCGCCGAGCCGTTCCACACCACATGCAGCCGATCATCCTTGCCCAGCGCGACCTTTGCCCCCCGAATGGTCCCCGTCGCGACGGAGCTCCCGGACTGACTATTGACCTGAACCTGCGCGGTCCACTGCGAAGAACCCACCTCGCGCCAGACATGGAAAAGATCCCCCGCAGCGGGTTCACCTTTGAAATAAACGAGATTCACCGCGCCGTCCGCTCCCACGGCGACCTGCGGCTGGATTCCGCCGGAGGGCGTCGCGAGGCGAGTGACATCGGCCTCGCCGCCCCATGCGGGATTTGCCGGGACCAGGCCGAGAATGCCGATCAGAACAGCGACCACACATCCGATGGCGAAACCAATAGCTGTTCGATTCAAGTTCGTCACCTCCGAAGCACGAGGCGTTGTGATTTCAATTCCAGGCAGAGCACACGACGAAGCACATTTTGTCAGGCTTCTTCTTGCTTCATCCAATCAATCGTCGAACTCAAGATTTCGTCGATGCCGCGCAGGTTGTCCCATCCAATGAGCTCTTTCAGCTTCGAGGCATCGGGCACGCGGCGTTTCATGTCCTCAAAATCCGGACCAAACGCCTCTTCAAACTCAATCATCTTTATCTGCGAAGAACTGCCGGTCATCGCAATGATCTTCGTCGCAAGATCCAGAATGCTGATCTCCTGATCGTTGCCGATGTTATAGACCTCGCCGT
The DNA here is from genome assembly GCA_021772735.1 of Candidatus Sumerlaeota bacterium. GTDB lineage: Bacteria > Sumerlaeota > Sumerlaeia > MVZB01 > JAJFLK01 > JAJFLK01. Next base: position 7,723 of record JAJFLK010000365.1, read on the forward strand.
TCGTATCGGGCCGTTCCATGAGTTCGATGACCGCGCCGACGACATCGGTGACGTGTCCGAAACATCGAGTCTGGCCGCCGTCGCCATAAACCGTAATGGGCTCGCCGGCGAGCGCCTGGCGAATGAACCGGGGGATGACCATTCCATACTGACCGGATTGACGCGGGCCGACGGTGTTAAAGAAACGGGCGATCACGGTCGGCGCGGATTGCTCTTTCCAATAGGCGATGGCGAGGAACTCATCGATGGCCTTGGAGCAGGCATAAGCCCACCTGGGACAGGTCGTCGGGCCGAACAGCAGGTTTCCGGTCTCGGAGAAAGGTATGGTCTCGCCTTTGCCATAGACCTCGGAAGTCGAAGCGAGAAACACCTTCTTCTTCTTGCGAGCCGCCTGCTCGAAGATAACTTCGCCGCCGCGGATGTTGGTCTGGATGGTATGGATCGGGTTCTGAAAGATCAGCTCAACGCCGACGGCCGCCGCGAGATGGAAGACGGCATCACAACGGTCGATCACTTCGGTCATGAGCGGGACGTCGGTGACGCTACCGATGGTATATGAGTAACGCTTTTCGTCTTTGAAGCGATCAATATTCCGCATCGAGCCGGTGCTCAGGTCGTCGACGACGGCCACGGCGTGGCCTCGACTCAGCAGCTCATCGGTCAGGTGCGACCCGATGAATCCCGCACCGCCTGTTATAAGGTAAGATGTCATAGAGTAACTCGCATATGAGGATGGCGGAGAGGGTGGGATTCGAACCCACGAGGGGCGGGTTAAGCCCCTACTCGCTTTCGAGGCGAGCTCCTTCAACCACTCGGACACCTCTCCACGAGGTTGGTGCAGCGCGCGGTCAGCCGCCGTTTATAGAGCAATCCGCACTGCGAGGCAAGCCAATCGTCCGCGCCCGCGCTGCGCGGCCAGCCTATTCGTCGGTCGAGTCGAACAGTTCGGGCTCGTTGGGCAGAGGAGTCGCGCGCCATTCGCCGCCCGCTGACTGAACCCGGAGGGTCTGGCCGGGACGGGTCTGCTCGGGGCTGGTGATCAGCTTGCGCCCCCCGGCGGTCGTGATGAAACTATACCCACGCTTCAAGACGCTGCGCGGCCCGACTGAATCCAAACGAGCGAGAACCGAATCGAGCCGGCGAACATCGTCACGCGACTTATTGAGGATAGAGCGCTGCAAGCGATCACCGACCTCGCTGACGTGCGCCCGGTGCAGCCGAAGTTCGGGAAGCCATCGTCGATCCGGCCGGACGGCTCCGAGCCGCGCGGCGTACTCTCGCAGTTGCGATCGCGCCAGTTCCAGGCGACGCGCAGGACGCACGGCAAAGAGGCGTCGGCCTAGCTCGGTCGCATCGACTCGCAGATCCCTCAGTCGGGCTCGCGTCGCGTCATCGAGCTGCACACTCAGGTCGTCATGCCTTTGAATGGCGGCGGCAAGCGCATCGATGGGACGCCGCATCGCCCACGATGATGTGCATAGGAGCAGCGCACTTCTGCGGCTCTGAAGGCTTCCAAGTGTCGCACGCTCCAGGCGGCGGGCGAGATGGCCGACCTTTTGAGAGATGTCCTGATACGACGCGGTGACAATCTCGGCCGCAGCCGAGGGCGTCGGCGCGCGTCGATCGGCCGCAAAATCGGCCAGCGTGAAATCGGTTTCGTGGCCGACGCCGGTGATTGTGGGGATCGGGCAGGCCGCGATGGCGCGGACGACGCGCTCGTCGTTGAAAGACCACAGATCCTCCATCGAACCTCCCCCGCGGGCGATGACGATGACATCGGCTCGGCTGTGGCGCTCGATGCGCTTGATCGCGGCGACGATTTCTGCCGGAGCGGCCTCCCCCTGCACGGCACATGCCGAAAGATCGATCGAGAGGCTCGGGGCGCGGCGAGAGATGACGTCCAGAATATCGCGAAGAGCGGCGCCGGTCGACGAGGTCACGACAGCGACGTGACGAGGCAAGACGGGCAAGGGCTTCTTTCGATCCTCTTCGAAGAGGCCTTCGCCTTTGAGCTGGTCGCGCAGCTCGACGTAGCGCGCCATGAGCTCGCCCTGACCGGCCTCGCGCGCGGAATCCACGACGATCTGATACTCGCTTCGCGGAGCGTAGGCCGTGACCTTGCCGCGAACTTCGATCTTCTTTCCGTCGAATAGCTCAATGCCGAGGCGCGCCAATGCGGATTTGAAGCAGATCGCGTTGATCGCGGCGGCCTCATCTTTGAGGACAAAATAGGCGTGCCCGGATCTAGGGATACGAAGGTTGGAAATCTCGCCGATGACCGATACGCGGCCGATATTTTGTTCAAGCAAAGCCGTGACGCGGGCGGCAAGTTCGCCGACGGTCAGGGGGCGATCGGCCGAGCCCGGCTCATTGCCCGATGCCGCAGGCCGCGCGGGAGGCGGCGCCTGGGCTCCGCCCCGAGGGACGTATTCGAATCGACGCCTCAATGCTCAACTCCGCCTCGAACGACGTCCCAGTTCTTTTGGAAGTAAAGCCAGCCGGAGAGAATCGTCAGAACAACGCTGATCCACATCATGATGTCGGTCAGCGTGAACCAATACTGCCCGATGTCCCATCGCTCGACGATGTGGCTTTCCCAGTAACCGAGGGAGAGGAGAATATCGCGCGCGGCCAGGAACACGAGCGCGGTGATGATCGTCGTCATTTGAGATATCGTCTTGTTCTTGCCCCACCGGTCTGCGGCAAGAACCTTGCCTTCGTTGATCGCCAGCGTTCTCAGGCCGGTAATCAGGAACTCGCGGCAAAGGATGGTGATCACCATCCAGGCGGCAAAGACATCGAGCTCGATCAGAGCGACCAGCGCGGCGGCGACGATGAGCTTGTCAGCCAACGGATCGAAGAGTTTGCCGAAGTTTGAGATCCAGCCGTGGCGTCGCGCCAGCGCGCCATCGTAGTAATCGCTGATCGCCGCATAGACGAAAACGATCAGCGCAAGCGTGCTGAAGACGGGGTTGACCGAATTGGGCAGGCCAAAGGCCTGCGGAAGAAGAAAGACGACAAAGAAAGGAATGACGAAGATGCGACTCACCGTCAGCTTATTGGCCAGATTCATCACGTTTCCAATAGACGGACCGAGAGACTAAAAATTAAAGATCGGCGCGATTGTGGAATAAAGCCAGATCCCGGTGGCGCCGACGACCACCCATCCCAGCTTGTTGCCCTTCTGGAAAACCAGGAACATGCCGAAGATCAGCAGGATAACGCCCAGGAAGATATCGAGACCAACAATACCCGTAGTCGGAATTCGCATGGCTTGGATCCTCGCCTTTACGTGCGCCCCCGCCGGCTTCTTAGCCTAGGCGATCCGAGGGCGCGCTTCAAAGGCGAATTATAGACCGCAAGCCGATGGGGGACTTGAAGTTTTCCAGACGCTACCTGATCTTGGGGACGCCTCGCACGTGAGAGGCGACCCGCAGACGCTCCCAAGAAGAAAATCAGGCCACCGCCGGAGCACGGAGTTCTTCAAATGAGTTCTGAGATGCGCGATCACAATCCCCTCATCACAACCGACATGAGCCGAATGGATCTGGATGTCATTCACCAATATCTGACGGGTTCGTATTGGGCCGAAGGGATTGGACGGGAGCTGGTCGCCCGGTCAATGGAGCACTCCTTATGTTTCGGCGTTCTGATCGACGATAAGCAGGTGGGGTTCGCACGGGTCGTGACCGACAGTGCGACATTCGGATATCTGGCCGATGTCTTTATCCTGGACTCTCATCAGGGGCGGGGCCTCGGCAAGAAGCTCATGGAAGCCATCATGAAACACCCCGACGTGCAGGATCTGCGACACTGGCATCTGGCGACCCGTGATGCGCAGACACTTTACGAGAAATATGGATTCACGGCTCTGGCACGGCCCGAACGCCACATGGAACTCTTCCGGCCCCGAATGGACCAGTCCACCGGGACGCTTCCGGAGAAGAGCGAATAGTCCGGGGAAGACTATTCCGATCCTGCATTGTTCATGCGTCATTGACCCCGAATGCGATAACGGGCTAAAACCTCCTGATTCGAGACGCTTCGCATTTCAATTCGTTCGCCTGAGGCGCGCTTGTTTGAATCCACGATGAATCCCCTCCTGGCGATCGCCGTCATTCTCATCGCTGGGTTTGCCGCCGGCGCCCTCGCGCGCCGCATCGGCGTGCCGGCCGTGGCGGGCAATATCCTGGCCGGGGTCGCGCTCGGACCCTCGTTGCTGGGAGTCTTCGCCGATGATACCGCTATTGAACTGGAACCCGTGACGAATTTCATCATGGGGCTGATCACGCTGATTATCGGGGCGCATTTGAACCTGCGCCGGATCAGGTCCGCGTTGCGGCGGATCCTCTCGGTCGTCCTGGTCGAGGTGACGCTGACGTTCGGTCTGGTCCTGGGGGGCGCATATTGGCTCGGGACAGGATGGCAGACGGCAATCCTGCTTGCCGCGATCGCGACCGCGACGGCGCCAGGTACGGTGTTGGCCGTCATCAAAGAAGAGCGCGCCAAGGGAATGATGGTCAAGACGCTGCTGGCCGGTGTGGCTGTGAACAACATGCTTTGCATCTTGCTGTTTTCCATCGCGACGGCCGCGGTTGCCCACGCGAACATGGCGCACGAGCAGTCGATGTTTCAGAGCGCGCTCAAGCCGGCCTTTGACATCGCCCTTGCGGCAGCCCTGGGGGCTGCGCTGGGGGCGGTCCTGCCGCCGCTCGTCAGATCCCAACGTGTCGAGCCTTTCACCGCGCTCGTTGCGGGGATTCTTCTGGCTACGGGAACGTCGATCTACTTGGAAATCTCGCCGATGCTCACGAACCTATGCATGGGTATCATGCTGGCCAATTTCGACAGCCAAAGCGATTCGCCAATCTCCACGCTCGAAAGTCTTGAGCCGATTCTTCTGACATGCTTCTTCACGCTTGCCGGGATCAAGCTCCATTTTGAAGAGGTTCGACTAATCGGCTTGCTGGGAGGCATGTATTTTAGTGCCCGAGTGATCGGGAAGACGTCAGGAGCATTCTTGGGAAGCCTGTTGGGCGGCTCTCCCGCCCGGATCAGAAACTCTCTCGGGCTTGCGCTGATCCCGCAAGCTGACCTGGCCATCGGATTGGTTGTTATTTTGCAGGGAGACGCGCGCATCCCAGAGGAAATCTCCGTCACGCTCACAAGTCTTGTTTTGGCAACCGCGGTTCTAAACGAAATGGTCGGCCCTCCGCTGGTGCGTCGGGCCATTTTGCGTTCGGGCGAAAGCGGCATGGATCGCCGTCGCATCGTGGAGTTTCTCCAGGAAGAGTTTATTATGGTGCCGCTCGGGGCAGAAGACCGTTGGGGTGTCATCCGAGAGTTGAGTGAATTCCTGATCCGCAGTCACGGGGTGCGTGACGTTACGACCGAGGAACTGATCGAATCGGTCGAGGAACGTGAGCGCAGCTTCACCACCGCCATCGGCTCCGGGATTGCCCTTCCGCACGCGCGAATCCCCGAGGGGCCGGACATCATGGGCGTCATGGGCATCAGCCGCAAAGGGATCGACTTCGAAGCTCCCGATGGAGAGCCGGTGCGGGTTGTCATCATGATCGCGACGCCCGAGTCCGACAAAGAGCGCCACACGGAGGTGCTGGCTGCTGTCGCGCGGATGCTCTCGGATTCCGAAGTACGCGGAAGGCTATTCACGGCGCGCGACCCGGCCGAAGCCTACGAAGCGATCGAGACCGAGGCCAAACACGATTACAATTACTTCCTCGAAGATTGAGCGTTTCCGGATCGTCCGCGCGCGATACTGAAGGAGCCCACCACGAATGAGCAAAGTCATCATCACAGGCGCATGTGGATTTATCGGAAGCTGCCTGACGCGCCGGCTGTTGGCCGAGGGCTGCCGGGTCGTGGGAATCGACAATCTCAGCCGCCGTGGGACTCAATTAAACGCGGACGAACTCGAAGCCCTCGACGGATTCGACCTGCGGCGCCTCGACATCGCCGACGCCGAGGCGGTCTACGCCGCGTTCGAGGCCGAGGGCCAAGTCGATGCCGTCTTTCACCTCGCCGGCCAGGTCGCCGTGACTTCGAGCTACGAGAACGCTCAGCGTGATTTTGCCTCGAACGCTGCGGGTTCGTTCCATGTCATCGAAGCCGTCAAGCGTTTCACGCCCTCGGCTTGGTGCTTCTACTCCTCGACGAACAAGGTCTATGGACACCTGAGGGTTCATGTCCCGGTCGGGCTGACCTACCCGCTCGATCCATACACGCCTTACGGTGTCAGCAAGGCCGTCGGCGAACTCTACTTCAGCGAATACGGGCGATCCGAGATCGGCCTGACGACCTGCTGCCTGCGCCAGTCCTGTATCTACGGACACAACCAATACGGCGTCGAAGATCAAGGTTGGGTCGCGTGGTTCGCGATCGCGAATCTGTTTGATAAACCGGTGACGATCTACGGCGACGGCAACCAGGTGCGCGACCTGCTCTTCATCGACGACCTGCTCGATCTGTATCTCGAATGCTGGCGCAGGCGGCTGACGGGCGTTTATCCCATCGGCGGCGGATCGGCCAATTCGATCAGCCTCGCTGGAGGCCTTGAATTAATTGCTAAGATTACGGGCCGCGAATTTGGCCAGGTCGCGAGCGAGCCGACCCGACCGGGGGATCAGCCGTACTTCGTCGCCGATCTCTCGTGGAGCGAACACGCCGGGCTCGATTGGGAACCAAAGACGGGCGTGCGGGATGGACTGACGCAGATGATTGCGTGGATTAAAGAAAACGAGACGGCGATTCGACGGGCGATCGGTTGAAGCCACGGAATGTCCTCTTCTGAATCTGTGAAATCGTCGAAATCTGTGGTTTTCCTCTCCCCTTACCCGGCCGTTAGCTTAACGGGGAGCTGTACAGAGTCTTTAGAACATATCGATCCGGAATCCCGTGCCGTTCGCCTCGACTTCGGCCGCCTCTTCGGCGCTCATGCGCTTGGCCTTGCCCGCAACAGGTTTCTCCCCGCCGACGATCCACTGCGAGGTGCCGTCCAGATCGCGCGATTGGAGTTTGTAAAAATAAGTCGCTCCGGCCTCGACATCGAGATCGTAGAAGACGTAGTTCGCCGGGATCGTGGTATTGCCGACGGCGTGAATCGGATTCTCTGCGGTGATGCAGACCATCTCGGCGTCTTCGGCTTCGGCGCGATAGACGAAGTATCCGAATGTGTTGCTCTCGGTCTCGGTCTGCCAGGCAAGACGGATGCGGGCAGGAAGTAGGACCTCGGCCGCCGGAGCCGAGTCTGATTCCGGAGCGATGCGATCATCCGGCAGGGATTCGCCTCGGGTGCATGCGCTTGACCCCGCGATTGCGGCCAAAGCGATAATCAACATCATGGATCTTGCTGTAAACTTTGCGAAATCAACCAATTGGACGTTCCCTTCTCGGTGGCGACGGCAGGGGCGGCGCGGCGAATATGAACCGGGTACCCGGATCGATGGATGGGAATCTTAATGCTCAAGCGCCATCGACGCAAGAAGACTGACATTGGCGAATTATTCCGCCCCGCGGGCTGGCCTGTCCCTCAAGGGTGAAGTAAGAATCCTATGTGAAGACCCGATATTGACGGCAAGAATGCGAAGGACCGATGATGCCTGATATGGCTCATCTGCCAAACGGCGAGGGCGCCGGTGGCATTCATTTATTTTCAAGTCCACTGAGGCGAACTCAAGTCCGATCCAACACCCGCGAGCCGACGAGCGAAATCGATTGCCCGGAATACGTAACGCAAAGCCCCTCGCTGGCGGCCTGATCCTCCTTGGGCTGACATTGCTCGCGTATCTGCCCGCCATCGGCGCGGGATACATCTGGGACGATGACGATTACATCACCGGTAACGAAGCCCTGCGGACGCCCGGCGGGCTCGCGCGCATCTGGACCGATCTCGAAGCGACGCCGCAGTATTACCCGCTCGTCCACACGACGTATTGGATCGAATATCGGCTCTGGCAGCTCCGGCCGGCCGGGTATCACCTGGTCAACATCCTGCTGCATGCGCTCGCGGCCGCTCTCGCGTGGCGTGTGCTGAGGCGCATCGGGATTGCCGCCGGCGTCTCATGGATGGCCGCGGCGGTCTTCGCACTGCACCCGGTTCATGTGGAATCCGTCGCTTGGGTGACCGAGCGCAAGAATACGCTGTCCGGCGTTTTCTATATGGCCTCTCTGTTGGCCTACCTGCGATACCTCGGCTGGGATAGTGATGGCGCGGACGCTCGCGATCAAAACGCGCGGATGCTCGATGATGGGCGCGCCCCTAGAATCCGGCGAATCCTTTACGGAATCAGCCTGGCGATGTTCACGGCGGCGCTGTTGAGCAAGACCGTCACCGCGACGCTCCCTGCGGCGATTTTGATCTTGATCTGGAACCGGCGCGGCCGGATTTCGGCGGCCGATGTCAAATCGTTGCTCCCGTTCTTCCTTGTGGGCGCGGGATTCGGATTGATGACAGCGTGGTTCGAGCGCAGCCGAATCGGCGCGACCGGGCCGGACTGGGATTTCAGCTTCATCGAGCGCTGCCTGATCGCCAGCCGGGCCCTGTGGTTCTACGCCGCGAAGCTCCTCTGCCCGTTCGGGCTTACGTTCATCTATCCGCGATGGGAGATCGACGCGGGCCAGGCGTTGCAGTATGTCTTCCCGCTGCTGGCGCTGGCGTTGCCCACTGTGCTTTGGAGTCTCCGCTCGCGAATCGGACGCGGCCCCCTGGCGGCGGCGATCTTCTTCGCCGCGACGCTCGGCCCCGCGCTCGGATTCCTCAACGTCTATCCGATGCTTTTCTCGTTCGTCGCCGATCACTTCCAATACCTGGCGAGCCTCGGCGTGATCGTCGCTCTGACGTGCTCCGGCGCGTGGGCCGTGCGGGCGGTGGCGACCAAATTCGAGATTCAGACGAACAGCGCCAATCGGGCTGTCGGCACAAGCGTGCTCCTGGCGCTTGGGATTTTGACATTCAGCCAGGCTCGGACCTACCACGATGCGGATACGCTGTGGCGCGAAACCCTGCGGCGCAATCCCGGGGCATGGATGGCGCATAATAATCTGGGCGATCTCCAGTTTGACCAGGGCCGCTTCGAAGCTTCAGCCGAGAGCTTCAAAGAAGTCATTCGCCTCAAACCGGATTACACCAGGGCACATGAGAATCTCGGCGTCGCGTATTCCAAACTTGGACGCAGCGCGGAGGCTTATTCGGCTTTCGGCCGGGCAGCGCAGCTCGAACCGACGCGGGCCGCGATCCACAACAGCCTGGGCATTGAAGCGGGACGGCTCGGAAGGCTCGAAGATTCCGTCCGGCATTTCCGTGATGGCGCCAAGGCCGATCCGGACCTGCTGGCCGCGCGCGAGAACCTCGGGATGGCGCTGCTCGGGCTGGGACGGATCGATCAGGCAGAGGAAGTCTTCGCCGATTTGCGCGAACGCGCTCCTGATTCCGCCATCGCATGGCAGGGGCTCGGACGCGTCCATTACCGGCGCGGCCGATTCAAGGACGCCGAAGTCAGCCTGCGCGAGGCGACGCGGCTCGATCCGAACGACCCAGAGCATCGCAACGATCTGGCGCTGACTTTGCTCGCGCTTGGACGCCGTGGCGAAGCCGTTGCGTTGCTCCAGGCCGTCCTGGACGAGCATCCCAATCACGGCTCAGCGATAAGGAATTTGCAGCGCGCGAAGCAGGGCGCACAGGCGACGCGTCCCTGAGACGTGGCTCGCAAGAGCCTCGGAGCGGCACGGACGCAATAAAGTTCAGACTATCTTCAAGGCTCGACCTCAACTTTGACTCCGACCGTGTAAGGCGAGCCCGCCCAATGGCGTCGCTCGTCGCGAACGGCGACCGGATCGAACGAGAGAAGCCATGTCGGGCTCGCGGTTTCGGGCGCCATGACCTCGATCGTCAGCTCGACCGACTGATCCGGCGCAAGCCCAGTCGGGAGATAGCCATACCGCCCGTCGTCCCACACAGCGGGACGCCAATCGCCAAGGACATCGGGATTTCGCCAGTGATATCCGATGGCATATCGAACACCCGCCATGGCCAGAGGGGCGCCGCTGTCGTTGCGCGCCGTCACGCGGATCTCCCGTATCTCGCCGGCCGTCCAACGCCTGGGCAATCGCCCGATGGACACATTGATGGCGAGCGTGTCTCGGATGTCGAGCGGCCGGGCGGACGCGTCCGAAGAGTTCGCTTGCTCGGCGGAAAGAATTCGCAGCGGCTCGCGACCCCCAAGCCGGTAGAGCGGATAACCATCGATGGTCTCATCCGGGAGCTTGTTGACGAGAAGCCCCGGCGCGCAGAAAAGCCAGGTTTCGTTCTTGGGGAACGGCGACGTCGGACGCCCTCGCGAATCGACGTTCAGTTGCTTCGCATACCAGGCCTGCGCATCGGAATCACGATAGAAGAAGCGGGCCGGTCTCTTGAACGCGATGTGGCTCGTCAAATTGGAAGTCAGCGAATCTTGCAGGATCAGCAGGTGATGATGAGGGGGAATGATCTCGGCGAGGCGCGTCGCGAACTCGGCATTTTGACGGCTGATTGGAGTCCGAAGCTGGGCGTTGGCCGCGTACCAGCCGTAATTGAAAAGGACCAGGGTCATCGCGATGGTCAGAGTTCTTGCCCGTTGTGAACGAATCGAGACGAGCGCCGACGCGCCCACGGCAATCGCAAGCATGGCGAACATCGCCGCGAATGGAAGCAACCCGGTCCTCTTTCCGGGGAAGAGCAAATTGACGCCCGCGCACGTCGCCGAATCGACGAACAGGTATCTGGCGTGCCGGGCGACAAGGACGACCATCACGACGGCAAGCGCCGAGACGATGAAGGTAAGCAGG
>JAJFLK010000366.1 GCA_021772735.1 Candidatus Sumerlaeota bacterium
GGCCCCCAGATCGTCGTCGCCTGCCCCGGCCGGCTGCTCGATCTCCACCAGCGGCGGGCCGTTGATCTTTCTGGTGTTACGACGGTCGTTCTCGACGAGACCGATCACATGCTCGATATGGGCTTCCTGCCCGATATCAAGCGTATCCTCGCTCTTCTGCCCGCGCAGCGTCAGAACATGATGTTTTCGGCGACTATGCCCGGCGAGATCCGCACCCTGGCCGATCGCATTTTGCGCGACCCGCATGTGGTCGAGCTGAATCACTCCAAACCGGCAGAGACCATCGAGCATGTCCTTTTTCCCGTCGCCGAGCAGCGCAAGCTCGAACTGCTTCAGCATGTGCTCGGCGATGACGGGTTCACTTCGGCCATCGTCTTCACGCGGACCAAGCACCGCGCCCGGCGCATCGCCGATCGCCTTATTCGCGCAGGGCTGCGTGCCGTCGCGCTGCAGGGCAATATGACTCAGGGACAGCGCGACCGCGCCATGAGGGGATTCCGCGAGGGTCGTTCCGATATTTTGGTCGCCACAGACATCGCCTCGCGCGGTATCGATGTCGCCAACGTCTCGCACGTCATCAACTTCGACATCCCGAACACGCCGGACGCATACACGCACCGGATCGGGCGAACGGGCCGGGCCGAACGCCAGGGCAAGGCCATTACGTTTGTCACACTCGAAGATCGCAGCGCGGTCTACGCGATCGAGCGAAAGATCGGCGAGGAAATCGCCCGCCGTGTGATCGAAGGCTTTGAGGATGTCGCCTCGTTCGACGGTCCTCGAATGCGCCCCGTGGCGCCGGCACGCAAGGGTTATGAAGACCGCCGTTTCGGCCGGGGTTCGAGGCCATCGTCCAACGGCCGTGCCCCTCGTTCCTCGTCGCGCTCCCCGCGTTCGTCATCCTCGCGTTCGTCGTCGTCTCGGTCCTCGTCTTCACGGGCATCATCGTCCAGATCGTCCCGGACGCGCCGATCGGCCTGATTACGCAAAGGCCGGGCCGAATCGGCCTGGTGCGTTTCTCCATCTTACGACCGCCGCCCTGTTAAAAGGGCGGCGGTTCTGTTTTGAGGAAAGCGGAGGTCACGCCAAAATGCGCCGGCGACCGGCCCGGCTCACGAGTATGTTTTGATAATGATAGTGGAGGCGGCTTTAATACGCGCGCCATGAACCCTCCGCGTTCGAGCTTCGCCAAACTCTACGCCCGATATCGATGGATCGTTCCGGCGATCCCGCTGGCCATGATTGCGGCATCGGCGTTATTTGCGCCTCTAATAGTCACGCACAATCCGTGGGATCTGAAGGCTCTGGAGCTCGAAGACAGCAAGCTGGCTCCGCCCTGGACCGAACGCGGGCATGCCGAGCGAACCATCGACGGCCAGCTCGATACGCGCTATTTCCTCGGCACAGACGAGCAGGGCCGCGACATTCTCGCTGCCGTTTTGTTCGGCCTGCGGGTCTCGCTGTTCGTGGGCCTTAGCGCGACAGGTATCGCGCTGGTCGTCGGCTCGATCCTCGGCCTTGTTTCGGGATACTTCGGTGGCCGGTTCGATGCCTTCATTATGAGGGTGGCCGATATCCAGCTCTCTTTCCCGTCCATCCTGATCGCTCTTTTCCTGATGGCGGTCTGGGGCCCCGGACTGCGCAAGATCGTTTTCGCGGTCGCAATCGTGCATTGGGTCGTCTATGCGCGGATCGCCCGCGGGATGGTTCTGGTGGAGCGCGAGAAAGATTACATCTCGGCGGTTCGCGCATCGGGCGCGGGGACGCTGCGTATCCTGATCCGGCATCTTCTACCGAACATCCTCGGCCCCATCCTGGTGATTTCGTCGGTCAAGTTCTCTTCGGTTGTGATTCTCGAAGCCACGCTCAGCTTCCTCGGCCTCGGAGTCCCGGTCACTCGCCCGACGCTCGGGATGCTCGTCAGTTTCGGGCAGAACCATCTGTTCAGCGGCGAATGGTGGATATGGTTCTTTCCGGGGATGGCGCTCGTCATACTGGTTTTCTGCATCAACTGGCTGGCCGATATTTTGCGCGCGGATTTCGGCGTCAAGGCGTGAGCGAGCCGGGCGCGAAATCTCGGGTCGGACGCGACGGGCTTCTCAGGGGATTTTCTTGAAGATTATCGGATCGAGGCGGAAGCGAGGATCACGACGGAACGTATGATTCAAAGAACGACTTCACGTTCGCAAGCTCATCCTCGAGGGCGGAGAGCTTCTCGCCGACATCTTGAATTCCACCGTTGTCCAAAGCGGCTATTTCCACTTGCCCCGCGATATCGCGCAGCCCCTCGGCGCCGATGTTCGCGCTGGAGCCTTTGAGGCGATGCGCCTCCTCGCAAATGGCCGCGCGGTCGGCCTCGGAGGCGGCCGTCCGAAGTGCGTTCACGCGTTCCGCAGAGTCGCTCAGGAACTGCGTGATCAGCTCAAGCTCGAACTCCGCATCCCCATCGGACACGGACTTGAAGTGATCCATGGCGATCGGACCGCGACGCGCCTCGGTTTTGGGCTCGTCGGTAACGTCCCCCGGCTCGGCAATTTCCGGCTGGCTCGTTGAGTCCTTTTCGTGGACTTCGCTCAATAACCGGTCGATCACTTCGCTCATCTTTCCCATGTTGACCGGCTTTGCCAGATACTCATCCATCCCCGCCGCGATGCATCGTTCCCGGTCGCCGGTCAAGACATGCGCCGTCATCGCGACGATCGGAACGGATGATTTATCGTCCTCGCGCTCGCGAATCCTTTTTGTCGCCTCGAAGCCGTCCATTTCGGGCATCTGGCAATCCATGAGCACGAGGTCATAGGCCCGAACCTCAAGCGCTTCGAGAGCTTCGATGCCGTTGGCCGCGACGTCGCACGGATATCCGATTTGGCTCAGGAACCGCACCGCAACCTTCTGATTAACCGCATTATCTTCGACGAGCAGGAGCCGCCTCCGGTTACGTTCGGCCGTTCGCAACGTGTGGCGCGTGATGATTTCTTCGGGTTGCGTGCCATCGGCCTGGTTTGGCTGGATCCCAAGCGCCGTCGCGATCGCACTGCGAAGAACCTCGTGTTTGACGGGTTTGGTCAGATACGCCGCGAAGCCCGCCTCGGCGACTCGCTTTGCATCGCCGCGTTTGGGCACGGAAGTCAGCAGCAGCATGAGCGTCTTGCCCGACGCGCCCTCCTCGGCGACTCGCTTGGCGAATCCCTCGGCGCCGCCGCAGGGCAATAGGAAATCAACGAGCATCGCATCGAACGGGTTCCCCTCGGCTGCACAGCTCTTCAGGAGAGCCAGCGCCGCAGCCGAATCCGCAGCCGATTCGCACACGCACCCGCACGACTCAAGCTGACGCGCCACGACGCGGCGCATCGTCGCGTTTGCGTCCACGATCAGAATGCGTCGTCCGTCGATCTCGGCCTGTTCGGCCGCCCCGGAACGTTCGCCCGGTGAGTCCGCTCGATCCAGCGCGATGGTAAACCAAAAGGTCGATCCCTCGCCCTCGGTGCTCTCGACTCCGATCTCGCCGCCCATCAGCTCAGTGAATTGCAGACAGATTGCGAGGCCCAGCCCACTGCCGCCATACTTGCGCGTCGTCGAGGCGTCGACTTGCGAAAAGGATTCGAAGAGCCGGTGCATCCGATCCTCGGGGATGCCGATCCCCGTGTCGGTCACTTCGCAGCGGATCTGAATTTTCCCGTTCTCGTCCGCTTCGAGTTTCACTTCGATCAGCACGTCGCCCTTGTCGGTGAACTTGATGGCGTTATTCACAAGATTAATCACGATTTGACGGATGCGAGCAGGGTCGCCTTTTACCCTTTCGGGAACCTGGGAGTTTATCAGGATCGCCAGTTCAAGCCCTTTGGCCTGCGCCTTGGGCGCGAGCATGTCGCCGACGGCCTCGATGCACGAGCGCAGATCGAAATCGATCGACTCAAGCTCGATCTTGCCGGCCTCGGCCTTTGAGAAATCCAGGATGTCGGTAATGATTTCCAGTAATGCCTCGCCGCAACTTTTCACCGTTTGTGCGCAATCGGCCTGGTCGGCGTCGAGGGCGCTGACGATCAGCAAGTCCGTCATGCCGATGATGCCGTTCAATGGAGTTCGAATCTCGTGGCTCATGTTGGCCAGGAATTCGGATTTCATTCTCGCCGCTTCGACCGCCGTATTGCGAGCGGCGGCCAGCTCCTCGGCCTGTTTAACGATTTCGAGAGCCTGACGTTCGGTTCGGACGCGAGCCGCCTCGACCTCGAAGTAGTAATTCTGAAGCTCCTCGTCCTTCTTTACGCGCTCGTCGATATCACGGACTGTGACGGCGTAGGCCTGTTTCCCGTCGACTTCAATTCGAGTCGTGCTCGCCTCGATGGGCAGGACCGTTCCGTCACTCTTCAACGCGAGGATCTCCACCCGCCGGCCTATATAGAACTCAAATCGATCGGCCTGTCCTTGCTTGAGGTATCCGATGAATCGATTTGCGTCGGCCTCGGGCATGAGCATTGTCGCGCATCGGCCCATGACCCCGGCGCTCGCGTAACCGGAGATCTGTTCGGCCATGGGATTGAAGGCGATTATTCTGAGGTAACCATCGACGACGACGAGTCCCTCGATGGCGTTCGCGAAGTACTGCCCGGCGTAGTCCGAGCGCGCCGCGCTCCGAATGTCCGCCTTGCCGGCCCGATCTCCGCCTTCCTCACGAACCGCGAATTTACGCCTCGGCCATGCAACCACCAGCCCGAGGGATACCATCGCGGACAGCGCCCCAAGCGAGCCAAGAGCGGCCCGCCAAAGTCCTGCCGTCAGCGCAGCGTAGGGCTCTCGAATGTCGATCGCCACCGCCACCGCGCCGTCGTTCCAGCGGCCCCCGTAGCCGGAGCCGCCGACGAGCGGAGCGATATGGACAGCCTCGCCTCGGCGCGAATCGAATTCATTGATATAACCCTGGGACTTGCCCGCCTCGACGAGCCGCCCCGCCAGGTGAATATTTCCCAGGCTCGCCAACGATTCGCCCGTCTCGGCCTCATCGTTCGAGGCGAGAACCCGTTGCGGTTGACCGGCGGCAACGATGATGGAGTTCACGTCATAACTCTTGGAGACAGACTCGATCAGCTCATCAAGCAAATCGGTCTGCCCGGCCTCAATCCTGTCGTTCAGGACTCGGGCGATCTCCGCGCCACGGCGCAGGCTCTCACGCTTCAGATCGGCCAACCCAGCCTCGCGCACGCGCCACACCGTCATGCCGATGAGCACGACGCCGAGTAAAAAGATCGGCGGCGCCAATACGCACGCCAACACACCGAATCGGCGATGAGGTGAAGATTCGTGTTTGTTCATTGCTTTTTGATACGAAACCGCTTCTTCGGGATCCCGCCGGCCCATCCGAAGTGAAGCTCCCGCCTCGTCCTTGCATAAACTTTCCGCAGCGTATTGCTTCGATAGGTTTCGGCGGCCCTAGTGCGCTCTCGCGCCGTCCCCCAAAAGGCCTCTGCTCAAGGCTCTTGGGCACTCCCAAGATCTGTATCGTCCGTTCCGCCCCAGAGACTTAGGCCAAATCAGCATAGGCCGGCAGGCGGCCAGAACGGCAGCCGACTGGTAAATTTGCGATCTTCACGAACGCCGCGAGTCCGGACGATTCCAAGACCGGCCACGGGCTCCGGACTCCGATAGTCCGCTCCGCCCTCCGGAGCTGTTTATGGGTTGTAATTGGTTTGTCGAGTTTAGGCGTGCGGGGCGGTCGAGGGGCGGTCGCCCGGGAGTTACCTTCCCTCGTTGATCGCCCGCGCCAGATCCTTGGCAAAATAACTGAGAATGAAATCCGCGCCGGCGCGCTTGATCGCCAGCGTCGATTCCCACATGACTTTTTCTTCGTCAAGCCAGCCCTTGGCCCCGGCGGCCTTGAGCATCGCGTATTCTCCGGAGACCTGATATGCCGCCAGGGGTACGTCGAAGCGCCTTCTCAGCTCGTGGAGGATGTCCAGATACGGCATGGCTGGCTTGACCATCAGCATGTCCGCCCCTTCGGCCAGATCCAGCCGCGCCTCTTCGATGGCTTCGCGGGCATTGGCAGGGTCCATCTGGTGCGATTTGCGGTCGCCGAACTTGGGCGCGCCCTGGGCCGCATCGCGGAACGGCCCATAGAAAGCCGAGGCATACTTGACTGCGTAGGAAAGAATCGGCGTGTTGGCAAATCCATCGCCGTCCAGCGCGCGCCGGATCGCGCCGATTCGCCCGTCCATCATGTCCGATGGGGCGATGATATCCGCGCCGGCCCGGGCTTGTGCGACGGCCGTTTTCTCCAGCAATCCAAGTGTCGAATCGTTCTCGATCTCGCCCGACGGCGAAACGACGCCGCAATGGCCGTGGCTCGTGTATTCGCACAGGCACGTATCGGCGACGAGGAGCAGTTCATCGCCGAGCGCTTCGGTGACGGCCCGCAGCGCCTGCTGGACGATTCCGTCCTCACTCCACGCGCCGCTGCCTTGCTCGTCTTTGCTTTCCGGAATCCCGAAAAAGATCACACCGACGATACCCAGATCGGCCACCGCGCGGCACTCTTCGACAATCTGGTCGACCGAGAGGTTAAAAACCCCGGGCATAGAAGAAATCTCTCGTCGGACGCCCGAGCCGGGGCAGGCGAACAGCGGGTAGATCAGATCGGTCGTGCGCAGGTTGGTCTCGCGCACGAGGTCGCGCACTTTGGGGAGCATGCGCAGCCGGCGTGGCCTGCGTTGGGGGAATCCAGTCCCATTTGCCTGCATCAATCGGAACCTTTCGTCAGCGTATCGGCCTGTCGTTTGGGCATCGCATCCGCCGTCCTGTTTCTTCCAGACTTCGAAAAATATATGATGATCACAGTATTCACGATAAAAAAAAGGCACCAATGAGTGGCAATAAGGCCAAGCTCGGCAAATCCTCCCAACGATGAGAAAACCGATCGAAAGCGAGGTATGTGAGCCAGCGGAAGAAGTATGGACGACATAAGTGAGTAAGGCCCTAGGGCCATATTGAATAGGATCAGAAAGGCGTATAGGAAGCTTGGGATGTACAAAGGCTGCGGAGCGAAAAGTCGGGCCCGTAGGTTCAGGTCTGTCACAATGATTGTCTCTTTCCAGATCGAATTACTTTCCGAACGGGGGAACGCAAAATCAATTGTCATGAATCCTTCTCGCCTTCCCAGTTCTGCGCAAGTTCGTAATCCTCGGGCCGGCCGACGTCGAGCCAGCGGCCTTCGTATGGCAGCGACTGCACGGGTCGCCCTTCCTTGAGCAAGCGATGCATCAGCTGGTCGAACCCATAGGGCCGGCCCTTGCGGATGAATTCGAGGCACTCGGCATTCAGGGCATAGATGCCCATCGAGACGTGATAGGGGAGCGTGGGTTTCTCCGTGAAGCGAGTCACGCGTTGCGTATTGGCGTCGAAGTCCAGCACGCCGTAATCGACTTTGAGGCGCCGGGCGTAGGTCGCGACGGTCAGCGCCGCCCCGGCCTTGCGGTGGGCGTTGAAAACATCGGCCGGGTCCAGGTCGGTCAGGATATCGCCATTCATCACCAGGAAATTCTCGCCCAACTCGCCCGCGTACGCCAGCGGCCCCATGGTCGAGAGCGGCTTGGTCTCGACCAGATAATCCAGCTCGACGCCCCACTTGCGCCCATCGCCGAAGTAGGCCCGGATCAGCTCGGCCAGATGCCCGACGCAGAGCGTCACCCGGCGGAATCCACTCTTGCGCAGGCTGCGCAGGACGTATTCCAGGATCGGCCGCTCGCCGATCGGGACGAGCGGCTTGGGCAGAAGCGTGGTATATGGCCGCAGGCGCGTTCCCTTGCCGCCGGCCAGCACGATCGCCCGGGTGCCGCGCGGAACTTTGCGGCTTGCGCCGCGCACCGGTTTCTTCGCCTTGGAGGTGGCGCTGGGCTTTTTCGGTCTGCTTGCCATTTCTCTCCGCTTCACTCTAAGGCTCGTGTCGCACGCTGGCTAATCCCGTGGCGCGCGCTTCGGGCGATATGCTAGCGTTTCGAACTCGATGCGCAACAAAAGGCGTGACCCAACGCTCGATGGAGCGAAAATACGCGCAAGTCCCTGATTCTTCAATTCGTTGACCGATTGAGAGATTTTTCATATTCCTTTGGCACCAATCGCCCCCATCACCCGCATTGTCCTGACGCTGCCCGCGTATAATGAGGCAGCGGTGATCGGCGAGCTACTGGACCAGGCCGCCGCCGAGCTGAGCAGGATCGGCTTGGAGTGGAATATTCTCATCGTTGACGACGGT
>JAJFLK010000367.1 GCA_021772735.1 Candidatus Sumerlaeota bacterium
GGCTGAGCTCAAGGCTCCTGCCTGGTTGCGCCCCACGCCGTTCCAATTTCGAATAATGAATTTACGGCCGGGCCGATTGCTTTAAGAGCACCCGATCGAATTCCCGCAGTTCAGGCATTTGTAACACGCGCCGTTACGGACGGTGATGTGCCCGCAGGTGTCACAGAACGGAGCGTCACCCATCATCGAGCCAAGGTGATTATCGAGTGACGAGGAACTGGTAACGGGTTGAGTGCCGCCGATATTGGCCGTCGACCGGACCGGAATGCGGAGCGAAACCATGGGGCCGGGATTCGCAGTGCCCGAGTCCTCGGCTGAAGCCCCGCCGGCCAATTCGCCGGTGATATCCCCGGACAGGCTTTCTTCCCCTGGTGATTCGATCCTTCCGCTCAAAACCTGGGCTTCAGATACGGCCTCGGTCATCCGAAGCTTCTCGCCCATGTCCTCGGGCTTGACCTGACAGAAATCTGTTCGTCCAAGATACTCAAGGCCCAGAACGCGGAAAACATAGTCCACGACCGAAGTCGCCATCTTGATGTTCGGATGATCGCACGGCCCCTGCGGTTCGAAGCGCGTGAAGGTAAAGGTTTCGACGTATTCTTCAAGGGGAACGCCGTATTGCAATCCCTTGGAGACGGCGATCGCGAAGCAATTCATCATCGAGCGGAACGCCGCGCCTTCCTTGTGCATGTCGATGAAAATCTCGCCGATCCGGCCGTCGTCGTATTCGCCGGTGCGCAGGAAAACCTTGTGCCCGGCTACGCGAGATTCGATCGTCACTCCGCGACGGCGCGCCGGGAGCTTGCTGCGCACGGCATCGGTCGCGGCCACAGGCGCCGTGGCTGCGGCCGGCGGCGTTGCTGGCGCTTCTTCATCGGCGCCCGAAGATTTGGAATCTGATGCGCCTGCCGAAAGCGGCTGACTCATCTTGCAGCCGTCGCGATAAAGCGCGATGGCCTTCAGCCCTCGCTTCCAGGCCTCGGTATAGATCTCCTGGACGGCCTCGACCGTCGCCTCGTGCGGAAGGTTCACCGTCTTGCTGATCGCGCCGGAGATAAACGGCTGAGCCGCGGCCATCATACGGACATGGCCCATGGGCTCGATAAAACGCTCGCCTATCGAGCCGCACCGATTCGCGCAATCGAAGACCGCCAGGTGCTCATCTCTGATATGCGGCGCGCCTTCGATCGTCATCGTGCCACAGATGTGGTCCGAGGCGTCTCCGATCTGTGCCTCGGTGTATCCGAGGCGCCGAAGCAGGCTGAAATCCGGAGCCGACGCGGCGGCCTCGCTGACACCGAGGCGTTCCAACGCTTCGGTCCCGAGCGTCCATTGACTGAACGAATTGACAAGATCCAAGCCGCTCCGGAGACCTTTCTCTACATTGGCCAGGTCGTCGTCGGTCAGGCCGTGGGCCTTGAGCGTGACGTCATTGATGATCGGAGCGCCGCGCAGGCTCATCGTGCCGTTGATGTAGAGAAGGATGTCCAGGACCTCGCTGCTCTCGTATCCGAGCTTGCGCAGGGCGACGGGCACGGACTGATTGACAATCTTGAAGTATCCGCCGCCGGCCAGTTTCTTGAACTTGACGATCGAAAAATCAGGTTCGATCCCGGTCGTATCGCAATCCATCAAGAGACCGATCGTTCCGGTCGGCGCGATGACGGTCATCTGCGCGTTGCGATATCCCCAGCGCTCGCCCGCTTCGAGCGCCTCATCCCACGCCTCGCGCGCGGCTCGAAGCAGATAGCTCGGGCAGAACTCGGCGCTGATGCGCGCGCTGGCATCGCGGTGCATGCGCATGACGCGGCCGAACGGCTTTTCATTCTTGGCATATCCTGGGAAGGCGCCCTTGCCACTGGCGATCTCCGCACTGACGCGATAAGCCGTCCCGGTCATCAGCGACGTGATTGCGCCGCAGACTGCGACGCCCTCCGGACTGTCATACGGGATGCCATTGATCATCAGCATCGCGCCCAGGTTCGCGTATCCGAGACCCAGCGGACGGTAGTCGTGGCTGTTGCGCGCGATCTGCTCGGCTGGATAAGAAGAAAAATCGACCAGAATCTCCATCGCGATCGAAAAAACACGAACGACGTGCCGAAAGGTTTCGATGTCGAAGTTGCCTTCCTCATCGAGCATCTTGAGCAGGTTGATCGAGGAGAGATTGCACGCCGAATCGTCCAGGAACATGTATTCCGAACACGGGTTCGACGCGCGGATTTTGTCCGTATTGGGGCAGGTATGCCAGCGGTTGATGGTCGTATCGAACTGGAGCCCGGGATCGGCGCAGGCCCAAGCGGCGTCCGCGATATCATCGAGTAAATCTTTGGCGAGGAATTCCTCGCCGACCTCGCCCGTCGTGCGCAGGGTCGTCTGCCAATTCCCTCCATCGGCTGCGGCCTGCATGAACTCATCGGTCACGCGGACCGAATTGTTGGAGTTCTGGCCCGAGATCGTGTGGTAAGCCTCGCCGTTGAAATCGGCGGGCATCCCGCCCTTCTCGATCAGGATGCGGGCCTTCTTCTCCTCATTGACCTTCCAGTTCACGAACTGGCGGATCTCGGGATGATCGGCATCGAGGCAGACCATCTTCGCCGCGCGACGCGTCGTCCCGCCGGATTTGGTCGCGCCGGCGCCGCGATCAAAAACCTCAAGGAACGACATCAGACCCGACGAGGTGCCGCCTCCGGAAAGCATCTCCTGCATGCCGCGAATGCGAGAGAAGTTCGTCCCCGTCCCCGAACCGTATTTGAAGATGCGAGCCTCGGCCTTGAGCAGGTCGAAGATCGACATCAGGCTATCCTGAACCGACTGGATGAAACACGCCGAGCACTGCGGGCGCTCGTATGAATTCTCGATCTCCTCGACGTCGCCCTTCTCGAAATCCCACGCCCAGTTCCCACCGCTCCCCTTGATTCCGTATTCATGCCACAGGCCGCAATTGAACCAGACCGGCGAATTGAACGCGCCGATCTGATTGACGAGGATGTGCGCCAGCTCGGCCTCGAAGGCCTCGGCGTCTTCATCGCCGTCGAAGTAACCGCCCAGCTCGCGGCCACCCTCCGCGATTGAGTGCGCGATGCGGTGGACGACCTCGCGCACCGAGGTCTCGCGTCCGGCTTCGTTCGGGACTCCGGCCTTGCGGAAGTATTTGGAGACGACGATATCGGTCGCGAGCTGGCTCCAGCCCTTGGGCACCTCGGCGTCCTTGGTCTCGAAAACCACGGAGCCGTCGGGATTCGTGATGACCGAGTGGCGTTTCTCATACTCGACGGCGTCGAGGGGATCAATGTCCGGGGTTGTATAACGGCGCTGGAACTTCATGGGGAGCGTCTCCTTTGGAGCGGGGGGTGGATTGGAGCCGAATCGACGCGAGTTGGGCAATCCGGCGAATTCTTTGCGGTCCGTGCGGCACCCGAGGGTTCTTGGCCCGGGGCTGCGGTGCCGGCGGGGCTGTGGGGGCCGGTGAGGGGCTTTCCCTTCCGGGCTGCGACGCCGGTGGGGGGCTTTCCCCTCTCGGCCGGATGCACACTGACTCCGCCTTTGTCGGGCCGTTCTTCGATGCCCGGAGGCTCGAATAACGTTAGGTTTTCAAATCTTGTGGCCGGCCGGGGATCGGGAATTTCGAGCAGGTTGCGCGAAATAAAAGTCACTTCAACCGACGAGAACCAGTCTGGCCGAAAATTTTGGGGATGTCAAGG
>JAJFLK010000368.1 GCA_021772735.1 Candidatus Sumerlaeota bacterium
AAGGGCAACGATCAGGTTCGATTCGAGCTGACCGCCGCCGCGCTGGCGCCGGACCTCGGGATCATTGCCCCGTGGCGCGAGAAACGATTCACCGAATTGCTGCCCGGCCGTGCCGAACTCCTGGCATATGCAAAGAGCCACGGCATTCCGGTCGCGCAGACCTCAAAGAAATCTTATTCCTCGGACCGCAACCTGCTTCATATCTCGTTCGAATCCGGCGTCTTGGAAGACCCCTGGGCCGAGCCGCCGGCTGATATGTTCGTCCTGACCACCTCGCCGGAGAAGGCACCGGCCAAAGGCGAGACGATCGAGATCGAGTATGAGAAGGGCGACGCGGTGGGGCTCAAGGTCGGCCGAGGCAAGATGCGCCCGCTCACGCCCGCAAAAATGCTCGGCGCGCTCAATAAGCTCGCAGGACGCCACGGCGTGGGCCGGATCGATATCGTCGAGAACAGGTTCGTCGGCATGAAATCGCGCGGGGTCTACGAGACGCCCGGAGGAACGGTCCTGCATGAGGCGCACCGGCAGCTCGAAACGCTGACGATGGACCGCGAAGTCATGCACCTGCGCGACGGGCTGATCTCGCGTTACGCGACGCTCGTTTACAATGGGTTCTGGTTCAGCCCCGAGCGGCTCGCTTTGCAGGCGCTCGTGACCGAGAGCCAGCGCAATGTTTCGGGCACGGTCCGGCTCAAGCTCTACAAGGGCAACGTCATCGCGCTCGGGCGCAAGTCGCCCGTTTCGCTCTACCAGCCCGAGGTCGCCTCGATGGAAGACGATCACGGCGCATACGACCAGACCGACGCGACGGGATTCATAAGATTGCAGGGTTTGAGGCTGCGCGCCGGAGCCGGACTTAAGGGTCGCGCGGGCAAAAAGAGGAAGTAAGAGTTCGGCTCGCCGGACCGGGAGTCAGGAAGAGCGAGGGCCCAGAGTTTGGCGAATCGAAAAGGACGGATCGATATCCGCAAGATTCACATCCATTGAAACATCGCAAGGAGATGCATTTTGATCCGAGTTGACGGACGCGAGCCCAACGAGCTGCGCGAACTTAAAATCACGCCGAATTTCATGGAATATGCCGAGGGTTCGGCGCTCATCGAGATCGGCAAGACTCGTGTTATCTGCACGGCGACGGTCGAGACGCGCGTCCCGCGCCATGTGATGGGCACAGGCAAAGGCTGGCTGACGGCGGAATACTCGATGCTCCCGCGGTGCTCTCCGCAGCGCATCGAACGCGATGGCGTGCGCGGAAAGATAGGCGGACGAAGCCATGAGATCCAGCGTCTGATCGGCCGGGCGCTGCGGGCCGTCTTCGATATGGATCGATTCGGGGAGAGGACAATCATGGTCGATTGCGACGTCCTTCAGGCCGATGGCGGCACGCGCACGGCATCGATCACGGGGGCATTCGTCGCCGTCGCGCTCGCCCTGGAGAAGATGCGAAGCGAGCGGCAGGTCAACATCCCGCTGCTCAAAGAGCACCTTGCGGCCGTGAGCGTCGGCGTGGTCGAGGGGTCGGCCGTGCTCGATATGTGTTACCTCGAAGATGCCCAGGCCGAGACCGATATGAACGTGGTCTTGACCGGATCGGGCAAATTTGTTGAAATTCAGGGGACAGCCGAGGCAGAGCCCTTCGGCGACGATCACCTTGCCGAAATGCTGAGCCTCGCGCGAAATGGAGCCGACCAGCTCGTCGAACTCCAAAAGCAAATCCTCGGGCCTGATTGCCAGGCCATCCAACCTCAAGCAGACATCGCAGGATGACTCATCATGAAAACGCACTTGCCGTTCAGATCGCGTCCGCCCTGTAGCGGCCGGGTACGCACTCTGCTGTTTTGCTCTCTGATTTTGCCTATGGCGATCCTGTCCGGGTGCCTGCGCGCGCCGAGCCCGCCGATGGGGCGGGTCGTGGTTCTCGACTTCCAAACGAGTTTCCAATCGCCGGACCTGGATTATCTGTCCGGGGCGCTCGCCCAGAAGATGAGTGTCCAGTTGGTCCAGCTCTCGCCGGATCTGAACAAAGACAACTACCCGGACCTAACGGTGGTCGACCGAAGCCTGGTGGCAGATGCCGAGGCGAGGCAGTGGCGAGATTTCGTATTCTTTTACGAGAACCGACTCCAACGCCTTGGGCGCAAGCTCAAGGCCGATTACCTGGTCTTCGGTTCCGCCGAACAGTTCGAGAACAATTTCACCGTCCAGGCGGTTCTGTTCTCCGTCTCCACCGGCGAGCCCGTTCCGATGGGAGTCAAGGCGAACTCATGCGATCGGATTGAGGATCTGGTGCCGTGCATCTCGTCGCTGGCGGTGTTCATGGCCGAGCAGGTCAGCCAGAGAACGCTGCTCAAGGCGGACATCGCCGCCGGAAATACTCCCGGCCAAACCGATCAAGGGGCCGGAACAGAGTTCTGAACCATGCGGGCTCGCGGCGCGTTGTTTCGAGGGCGCTAGAATCGTGAGGCAAGTGGCCGGATTGGCCGGCCGGGCAAGGAATGGATTTTGAGGACCAACGCAAGAGCTGAGAAACCTGAACGGCGCGCGAGCGCGTGGCGAACGCCGGCGATGCTCGCCATCGCGACGCTGATGAGCCTATCGCTCGGCGGCTGCATCCGATCGCGCGTGACCATCACAAGCAAGCCGGCGCACGCCGAGGTCATCTGGCGTGGCGAGCCTCGAGGCGCGACGCCGATCACGATCCCATTCATCTGGTATTGGCATTACGATTTCGTCATCGAGAAGCAGGGTTTCGAGCGCGTCGAGGTCATTGAGAAATTCCGCTCTCCGCCCTGGTTCCTCTTGCCGCTGGATTTTTTCATGGAAATCATTCCGATCCCCATTCCGGATCGTCGGGAGCGCCACTATGTCCTCACGCCTACGGGGGATCGCCTCTGAGCTGCGTACGGCCGGTGGGGTTCTTCGGAGGACTGCGGGCCGATTGTGCCGACGTGGCCGGGTGGCGGGCGCGCTCGTCGCGTTCGCGCTGCTGTTCTGCATCGCTCGCGGTGCCTCGGCGCAGATCGATACCGAACTGAGCGATGCCATCGTCGCCCGGGTCAACGGCGAGCCCATCCTTCTTTCCGAACTGCGCGAGGCGGCATTCAATCACGAAGTGCCGGTCTCGGCCCTGACTTCCGAAGGCCTGATGGGCGAAGGATTCCGCGTGGCGATCACCGCCCAGATCGACCAGAAGCTGCTCGTCCAAAAAGCACGCAGCGACGAGATCGAGCCCAACGAGCTGGCGGTCACGCAACGGGTGGACGCATTCATCCAAGAATTAGTCAACAACCTGGGGGGCGAAGTTGAATTCGCCGAATTTCTGAGGAGCTCGCACCTGAGTCTGGAGTCGCTGCGCAGGGTGATGATCAGCCGGGAACACGACCGCGAGCTATCGACGGCGGTCGTCGCGCGCCGCGTGAGCACGAGCGGACCCGAGATCGAGGCGTTCCGCATGAGGCGCGCCGAATCCGGCAAGGCGGTCGAAGAGGTCAAACTGGCCCAGATTCTGATCCACTGCCCGCGCGCCGAGCAGGATACCGAACTGGGGGGTCGGCAGTTTCACCGGGCTCTTGAAATCGTCCAGAGCGTCGGCAGGGATCCCGAGCAATTTTTCGCCACGGCGCGCGAATCGAGCGACGATGAGGCGGGTCGTCTGCGAAGCGGCATGCTCGGATGGCTCGACCCCGATGCGCTGAACGACGCGATCAAGGTTCGCGTTGCGACGATGAGGCCCGGCGAGATATCCGAACCGGTGGCTGCGGGCGAAGGTTATCACATCTTGCTGCTGTTGGATCGTCACTCGACGCGCGATCTTCTTTTTGCCGAACGGTTCGAGTCCGAGCGTGCGTCGCTTCTCGATGAACTCCGCGAGAAAGCCCTAATCGAGACCTTCCCTCCCTCGGGCTAACTCCGATGCGCTTCGAGCACGCGCGGAATCCCCGCGAGGTCGTTGTGAACGCGAATTTCGCCGAGGCCGTCAGCCCGTTCGGCGAGGCTCCGGACCTCATCTTTTTGCCCGAATCCAAACTCAAAAAACAAAACGCCCCCCGGGTTCAGCCGGGCCGCGGCACTCATAATCAGAGGCTCCAAGTGATCCAGGCCGCCCGGGCCGCTCACCAACGCCGAGGGGGGCTCC
>JAJFLK010000369.1 GCA_021772735.1 Candidatus Sumerlaeota bacterium
CAAACCAAGGAGACTCACGTCATGTCCATCACGAACGAAGCCAAACAGAAGGTTATCGAAGACTACCGCACCCACGAGAAGGATACCGGTTCGCCGGAGATTCAGGTGGCGGTTCTAACCGAGCGGATCAATAACCTTCAATCCCATTTCAAGGACCACGCCAAGGATCACCATTCGCGGCGGGGTCTGCTGAAAATGGTCAGCACGCGCAAGCGCCTGCTGGGCTATCTGCAAAGGAACGAAGTCGAACGCTACCGCGCCCTGATCAAGCGGCTCGGCCTGCGTCGCTAGATTTACGCGAGGCGGGACGGGGCGATGCGCTCCTCCGGCCTCGTCATCGATTTTCTCTCCAGTCCGCTGAACGAAAGGAGGACACAAAGACCGCGTGCCGGCAGGCGTGACGCTCATTGCGATTGTGCAACGTCCGTCCGCACATCAACAAAGGATCGTAGCGCCTCAACTCTCAGGGAAGGCACGGGATTTTAAATAGAACGGCCGATTCGGCTTCTGGACCCATCAGCCGTTGCATTTAAAACCCCGACCTTCAAATTTTTCCGCTTTATCGGGCCATCGATCCCCTCCCCACGAAAACCGCATCCGCCATGCCCTCCGGATTATTTCCGTCTGCGGCTCGGCGGCGGTTGTCCGAAAATCCAAAGGAATTCCAGTATGTCTTACGAATGCATCAAGCTCCCGTTCGGAGCCGCCGATCTTGAAATCGAGACTGGCAAAATTGCGAAACAGGCGCACGGCTCGATCGTCGCCCATGCCGGCGAGACGACCGTTCTCGTCGCCGTCACCCACTCTCCAAAGCCACTTGAGGGGCGCGATTTCTTCCCCCTGATGGTCGATTACCGCGAGAAGTTCTACGCCGGAGGACGCATCCCGGGCAGCTTCTTCAGGCGCGAAGCCCGGCCGGGTGACGCAGAGACGCTCAAGGCCCGAATCACCGACCGCTGTCTGCGCCCGATCTTCCCCGATGGCATGCGCCACGAGGTCATGATCTACATCACGGTTCTCTCGACCGATCAGGACAATCAGGCCGACATCCTGGCGCTCAATGCCGCCTCACTCGCCTTGCAGATTTCCGATATCCCTTTCCCGACGCCCATCGCCGGCGTGCGGGTCGCTTATATCGACGGCGAATACGTCCTCAACCCCACCTACGCGCAGACCGAGGAAGCCGACCTGGCCATCCTGATGGCGGGCACTTCGGACGCGCTCAACATGGTCGAGGCCGGAGGAAACGAAGTCTCCGAGGAAGTCGTCCTCGGCGCACTCGAGTTCGGCCACAAGGCCATCGCCCAGCTTATCTCCGAGACTCGCGATTTCGTCGGCAAGGTCGCCAAAGACAAATTCGATCCCTGTATCCCTCAGGTTCCCGCTGACCTCAAAGCAGAAATCGACAAGGCGGGGCAGAGCAAGTTCGCCGAGCTGGTTCGGATGGGCCTTTCCAAAGAAGAGTATTCGGATCGCGAGCACGAGATTCGCCATGAGATTCGCGACGGCTACGCCGAATCCCATCCCGATCTGCTCAGCCGGATCTCGGACTACATCGAAGAAGTCCACGCGGACGAAGTTCGCAAGCTCGGGATCGATGAGAATCGCCGGGTCGACGGCCGAGGCCCCGAAGACATCCGGGATATCACATGCGACATCGCGGTCCTGCGCAAGGCACACGGCTCGGGCGTCTTCACGCGCGGCCAGACTCAGGCCCTGGGCGTCGTGACGCTCGGCACCCTGGACGGGGCGCAAAAAATCGATACGATGCTTGGCATCTCGGACAAGCGATTCTTGCTCCATTACAACTTCCCGCCGTGGAGTGTCGGCGAAGCACGCCCGATGCGGGCGACGAACCGGCGCGAGATCGGTCATGGCGCTCTGGCAGAGCGCGCGGTCACGCCGACGCTGCCTTCCTTCGATGACTTCCCCTATACGATCCGCATCGTCTCGGAAATCCTTGAGTCCAACGGATCGTCTTCGATGGCGACCGTCTGCGTCAGCTCCCTGGCGATGATGGACGCCGGCGTCCCTGTCAAGAAGCCGGTCGCGGGAATCGCGATGGGGCTTGTCGAGCGCGAAGGCGGACACGCGATCCTTACCGACATCCAGGGCGTCGAGGATCATCTGGGCGACATGGATTTCAAGGTCGCCGGAACGCGCGACGGCATTACGGCGCTTCAGATGGATATCAAGGTCGAGAGCATCGACTTTGAAGTTCTCTCCAAGGCGTTGGCTCAGGCGCGCCGCGCCCGGATGTCGATCCTGGACAGCATGGCCAAGACCATCACCGAGCCGCGCGAAGAGCTTTCGCCCAACGCGCCGCGCCTGACAACGCTCCATGTCGCGATCGATAAGATCGGCATGATTATCGGACCTGGCGGCAAGCACATCCGAGGCCTGATCGAACGCACGGGCGTCAATTCGATCGATGTCCAGGACGATGGCACGGTCTATATCGCCTCGAACGATGGCCTGGCAGCCAACGCCTGCCGCGACGAGATCCTTGAGATGACGGCCGAAGCCGAGATCGACAAGACCTATATGGGCAAGGTCGTCCGCGTGACGGACTTTGGCGCATTTATCCAGATCCTCCCGGGCAAAGACGGCATGGTTCACATCAGCGAACTGGCTCTGGGACGCGTCGAGCGAGTCGAAGATGTCCTCGACGTGGGCGACGAGATCAAGGTCAAGGTCATCAACATCGACGACACCGGGCGCGTGCGCCTCTCTGTCAAGGCAGTCCTTATTGACGAAGGCGGCGTCGAAGAGGCCCGGGGCGACCGGGGTGGCGAGGACCGAGGCCCGCGCGGCGGCGGCGGCGGTGGCCGTGGCGGCGATCGTGGCGGCGATCGTGGCGGCGGCGGCGGTCGTGGCGGTGATCGCGGCGGGCGCGGCGGCGGAGATCGAGGCCGCGGCGGCGACCGTGGCGGACGCGGCGGCGGAGATCGAGGCCGAAGCGGCGGCGGACGCGGACGCGACGAGGGCGGCCGGGAATCGGTCGGAAGCCTCGGATTTCGCGAACGCAAGCGCGAAGACAAGAATGACTGATTCGTCCCCGGCCGTGACCAGAGGTCATGACGGCCGGGATTGAACCCATAGCCTGCGAGGGCCTTGCGGGCGCCATCACTGCCTGCAAGCCCTCGCACGGCAATAAATTTTTTACCCCAACCCTGGAGGAACAAAGACTTGAGTAGTATAGCGGCACCGAAGTTCGAAAGAATTACACCACCGGCCGAGGGTGAATCGATCCAGATCGACGCCTCCGGAAATCTGGAAGTCCCGGACAAACCCATCATTCCAATTTTCAGGGGCGATGGGATCGGCCCGGATGTCAGCGATGCCATGCGCAAGGTCGTCGATGCCGCTGTCGCCAAGGCATTTGGCGGAGAGCGAGCCATCGCATGGTTCGATTGCCTCGCCGGAGAGGCGGCGATGGAAAGCTATGGCAGTGCGCTGCCCGAAGACACGCTCGAAGCCATCCGCACTTACAAAGTCTCGATCAAGGGTCCGCTCACCACGCCGGTCGGCGGCGGGTTCCGCTCGCTCAATGTCGCGCTTCGCCAGATCTTCGATCTCTACGCCTGCGTGAGGCCCGTGCGCTGGTTCTCCGGCGTGCCCTCGCCTGTCAAGGCCCCCGATAAACTCGACGTCGTGATCTTCCGCGAAAATACCGAGGATATTTACCTCGGCATTGAATTCGAAGAAGGAACCGCCGAAGCTCGCAAGATCATCGCTTATCTGAAAAACGAGCACGGCAAGGAAGTTCGGGAAGATTCCGGTATCGGGATCAAGCCGATCTCGATTTCCGGCACAAAACGGCTTGTCCGCATGGCGATCGCACACGCGATCGAAAAAAAGCTGCCCAGCGTCACACTTGTCCACAAGGGCAACATCATGAAGTTCACCGAGGGCGCATTCCGCGATTGGGGATACGAGGTCGCGGTCGAGGAGTTCCGCGACTCGATCGTCACCGAGGACGAACTTTGGAGCAGGCATGACGGCAAGATGCCTGAAGGTCGCGTGCTGGTCAAAGACCGTATCGCCGACGCGATGTTCCAGCAGCTCCTGCTGCGGCCCGATGAATATTCGGTCATCGCGACGATGAACCTGAACGGCGATTACATCTCGGATGCCTGCGCTGCTCAGGTCGGCGGCCTCGGCATGGCCCCCGGCGCGAACATCGGTAAGGATCTTGCCATCTTCGAAGCCACGCACGGCACGGCGCCCAAGTACGCGGACAAAGACATGGTCAACCCGGGCTCCATGATCCTCTCGGCCGTCATGATGCTGGAGCATCTGGGCTGGGCCGAGGCCGGAGATCTGATCGTCAAGGGAATCGAAGGCGCCATCGCGGCAAAGACGGTTACATACGATCTGCACCGCCAGATGGAAGGCGCGACCAAGGTCGGAACATCCGGTTTCGCCGACGCCATTATCAAACACATGGCCTAGACATAGGGGCTCAGTGGCCTCGAAGACCATCAGGGAGCATCATCGAAATGTTGAAGCGCGCAAAGATCACGATCGTCGGAGCCGGCAACGTCGGCGCGACCGCCGCCCACTGGGCTGCGTCCAAGGAGCTTGGCGATATCGTCCTCGTCGATATCGCCGAGGGCATCCCGCAGGGCAAGGGCCTCGACTTGTTCGAGGCATCACCCGTCGAAGGCTTCGATTCGCGCATCACGGGCACGAATGACTACGCCGACACCGCAGGCAGCGACGTCGTCGTCATCACGGCCGGCCTGCCCCGCAAGCCCGGCATGACGCGCGACGACCTGCTCGCCAAGAACAGTTCCATCGTCAAGAGCGTCACCGAGCAGATCGTCAAGCATTCGCCGGATTGCATTTTGCTCATCGTCAGCAATCCGCTCGACGTCATGACATACGTCGCCAAGCAAGTAAGCGGCTTCCCAAAGAACCGCGTCATCGGCATGGCGGGGATTCTGGATACCGCCCGCTATCGCTCATTCATCGCCGAGGCGCTCGACATCTCGGTCGAAGACATCCAGGCGCTCGTGCTCGGCGGCCATGGCGATTCGATGGTGCCGTTGCCCACCTACACGACGGTCAGCGGAATCCCAATCACGCAGCTTATCGACGCAGAGAAACTCGAGGCCATCATCGACCGCACGCGAAAAGGCGGCATCGAGATCGTCAATCATCTCAAGACCGGATCGGCTTTCTATGCCCCTTCGGCGTCGGTGATCCAGATGGTCGAGGCCATCG
>JAJFLK010000370.1 GCA_021772735.1 Candidatus Sumerlaeota bacterium
TTTGGGTTATGAGCCCAACGAGCTACCAACTGCTCCACCCCGCGTCATCCGAGACCGATGGTTCTGACGACCCAACGGCACCGCAAACCCAGACTATACGGAGCGGTAAACGGCGTGTCAAGGGGGAGAAAGTTCACATCGATTTACCCCGGGGAACGGCCTGGCGAAGCGATCTTGTCGATGTTTTCGCCAAAGTTTTCGACTCACATCCGGCACATATTCGTGTTCGATTTTCAGCCGTTGTCGGGCCGACGACTCGCCGCCGTGTATCCGGCCAACAGCGCGATCCCGGCCAGGGCCATCAAGCCGGACATCATCAATCCCGGCGGGAAGTAGCTCAGTTCAATGTCGGACGCGCCCGGCGGGATCTCCAGTTCGATCCAGGGCAATTCGGGGGATTCGGCCAATTGCGCCGATTCGGGCGTCTGCGGCAATCCCGGGAATCGGGCATCGCGGCTTGGGGGCGATGGCTCGACGGCTGGGCCGACCTCGACTCGCGTGCCGTTCACTAGTGCCCGCCAGCCGGGCCACCAGACCTCGTGAACTCGCAGCCGGGCGGGCTCGCGGCCGTTCCACTCCACATGGATTTGCATTTGATTCGGGGACGTTCGATCGGTGATACGCTCAATCTCGCCCGTGAACTTTGCTCCCGATTCTCTCTCCGTCCGTGAGTCGCGCTCCGATGCGATCAGGCGTGCTCGGGTGCCCGGGCCGGTATATCGAACGCGTCTGGTCATGGCCCCGGCTATGGCGGCTTCAGATTTGTATGTTTCGGCCAGCGTCTCGTCCCAGAGAAACGCGCCGACTAGCGCGTCGCCCTCGGCCATCGTCAGCTCGACCCCGGCAAGGCGTTTCGTTCCGTCTCGTCCCGGCGTCCAGGTTTCGATCTCATAGACTCGGAACTGCGCGATCATGGCTTCGAGACTCGTTGCGTCTGGCGGCTCAGGCTTAGACTCAGGATCAGAAGATGCGATCGGTTTTCGATCCAGCCTCTTGACCAGCACCGGTGATTGGGCCTCGGGTCCGAAATCAAGCCGGGTTTCCATCAGCGTACGGTCATCGTAGAAAACACGCATATGCCGGCGTGTTGATTCGCCCGCTCGTCCCGGTTTACCTGCTTCGCTCGCTTCGGCGGCGCGAATTACGATTCGAAGCTCGACTCCTGCGGGCCATGCCGGGGAAGGTCCAGCCCATCGCCCGTCACGTTCGTGCAGATAAACCGGAAACCCCCATCGAGGGATAGTGCCCCCGGCGAGATCGAGCGGCGCAATCGTTTCGGCGGCGTCTTCATCGGCAGGGTAGGGCGGATAGAACAGCGTGAAGTGGCGTCGCCAGGGTTGGAGGCTCGCGGGCCACTGGATGGATTGATTCCACCATCGCTCAAAACGAGCCGAGCGCGCGGGCTCATATCCATCCACACTGCGCAGCCCCATGACGGTCGATAGATTGGGCAGCTCAGTCTCTCCGCCATCGATCCGGCGGAAGTCGTAGCTCGTATCGGGCTTCCAATCGACCGCAAACATCCGGCCCTCCTCCGCCAGGGTTCGTCCCTTTTCGTTTTGAACCCCGGTCGTGAGGGCCTCGGCGGGAATCGAACTGAAATCCGTTGTTCGCCAGGTCACCACGGCCAGCGGAATCAAACCGATCCACGCCGCCACGGCGATCGATTTGCCGTTTGTCGTCGCCGAGGAAGCCACAGAAGTTGCGATCATCAGAACCACGACGATTGCCGAGGCAATCAGCGCCGGGGATTGGAATATATCCATCCCGAAGACGCGCGCCCCGATGATCGCTATGGCAACGGCGGGGATCGACGATGCAAGGCGGATGATCCAGTCGAATCCACCACCCCCACTGCCCTCGCCATCGGTTGTCGTCGACGATAGAGATTCGGGATCTTGCGATGTGTCGAGCCGTGCGGCGAGGCCGAGGCCCGCGGCCAGGATCAAAAACCATTGCGTCACGCCGAGGATGCGTCGCGGTCCGTGGAAAGCCGAGAGAGCGGGCACGAGTTCGAGCGCCGCCTCCATGACCGGACGCCAGGCAAAGATCATTGTCGCCAGAGCCGCGCACCAGGCGGCCGACCATGGAGCAAGCCACGGACCAAACCTCGGGCCGAGCCGCCTACGACGGATCGGGACCAGGCCCGCCAGAGCAAGCGTCACGACGCCGATCGCGGCCGAAGCCTCGGCGTCGGCGGGGCCCGCGCCGAGCGGACCCGTCCCGATGGGCATCGCGAGGATGCGAACGATCTCGCCGAGGCTTCCGTAAGTCCCGGCGAGGATCCCGGCCGTCTCGGTGCCGGCGGCTCGTGTGGTCTCGCCCAGGAACATTAATTGCGGCAGCCAGCCCGGAGCGCCGAGCAGGACGCCGCAGATGGCCGTTGCTAACATAAAGGAAATCCATCGCCCTGCACGCCCGGAGCCGCCCGAACCGAAAGCAGCTACGAAGAGGGCCATCACAAGACCATAAACGCCGAGCGCCGCGAACCCATACGCGGCGAGCTGATGCGCGCCGCCGAGGATCGCCAGCGCGGTTGCCGCCGCCCCGGCGACGATCCATTTCGGCCGGCCCGTCTCGGCATATGCGTGAGCCGCAAGCAGCCAGAGCGGCCACCAAGGGACGACGTTAAGGTAATTGCCATACTGCAATCGGCTCCAGAGGTAACTGCCCGCGAGGACTGCCCCGCCGCTCCAGAGCCCGCCCCAAAACCCGGCTGTTCCGGCGGTCTCAGCCCCGGCCATGCCGAGCCCGGCCCGATCTGCCTCATCAGGGCTGCCGATGCGCCGCACGAGCGCGAACGTCATCGCGGAGGCCAATCCGATCTGAAATATCGTGGGCGCAGTGAACGCAACGCCCCCCGGAGCCAGGAGCATCGGCCAGTTCAAGGGATAGGCCAGCGCGGCCTGCGGATTGGCAAACAGAGGCATGCCGCATAAGATGGAATCGTTCCACCACGGCATCGCTCCGGCGCGCGTCAGCCCGGCCGCATGAACGCGCAGCGGATAGAAGTACATCACGACATCCATGAATTGCGGGATGGCTCCGCGCGCGAGCCATGGCGAGAGCAAGACGAGTGGCGCGGCCAGAAGCGTCGCGAATCCCACGGCGGAGATCAGCCGGCACGACCGATTTCCGACGGGGGCGAGTGTCAAATTTTCGTGATTCATAGGATCAGTTG
Source organism: Candidatus Sumerlaeota bacterium (assembly GCA_021772735.1). Taxonomy (GTDB): domain Bacteria; phylum Sumerlaeota; class Sumerlaeia; order MVZB01; family JAJFLK01; genus JAJFLK01. The sequence goes on from JAJFLK010000370.1 coordinate 3,182, forward strand.
GCGGCCGTTTCTTTCGGGGCTCGGATCGCCCGAGGTCATCGCGTCGGGGCCGAATTCGCATGCACGGCTTGCCACCGCTCGTCTGAACGAACTAGACTTCGACGCGAGATCAGGTGACGCTGGTCGTTGCCTGGGGCAATCACAACAATTACCGCGATCACCGCCCCAAGGGTCGCCTCCCATGGAAGGGTCATCAAGTTGAGAATTCAAACCGAATCTTTAATGCGGGGCTCGCGCCGAGCCTCGGCTGTCGCTGCAAGCCTGATCGTCGCACTGCTTGCGACGTGGACCGCATCGTGTGCACACGACAAGGAACGCGAGGAAGCCGAAGAGAAGCGCCGCGAGGATATGCGCTGGAATGGCCGCCAGATCGGACAGGGCGAGGTCGTGGCGTTTGATTTCGAGGGCGATGGGGAATGGCACAAGACGCCTTTTCTCGCCTTCGATGGTGATAAGATTCAGATCGTTCCAAGCGGGATGGGTCGGGCGGTCGCCGCCGGAGCCATCCAGTTCCGCATTGGCCGTTCCGTTCAGATTATCAATTCGGAGCAGGCGTTCGCCGTGACTCAGCCCGGGCCCATCGCCTTCCGCCTGGATCGCCGCAAGGCCCCGGGATACAGCGGAACGCTGTCCGTCGAGATCCGGCGGATCGCCGAAGTCAGACGCCGACAATGAACCCGTGCGCCGCATTGACACTTAGAGGAGGCGACCCGGCCCATCGCCGGACATCATGACTTCCATTGCCGCGAGCGAGACCACCTCGGTCGGCTCGCCCAAGCAGCGTCTCAATGTGTTGATTACCGACGACGAGCCGATGTTGCGTTCAGTGATCGGCGACTTCATGGAAGTGCTCAATCTTTGCGCGTTCGAGCAGGCCAATGATGGCGTCGAGGCGCTTGCGCATTTGCGGAGCAAACCCGTGGACTGCCTTCTTTCAGATATCCGCATGCCCCGGATGAATCTCGAAAAGTTGATGGGCGAGATTTCCGACGAGTTTCCCGATCTGGTTGTGATCGCGACTTCGGGCTATTCCGATCTCGAAAGCGTGATCCACGTTCACGAGATCGGCGCCGACGAGTTTCTTGCCAAGCCACTGGATCTGGATTCGCTTGAGCGCACGCTGATCTGGATTCCGCATCGCTCGCTAATCATCAAGCTGGTCGAGCGTCTATTTGGCCCGGCAAGCGAGGACTCCGGCCTGGATTGGGATGGCCGCCTTGCGGCGCTTACCCGCGCGCTCTGCGGGGTTGACGCGTCCCACGTTGCTCGGATGCGGCACGCCGCGCGCACGGCGGCGCTGGTGGAGATCGTCGCCGAGAATCAAGACATATCCGCGCGGCGTGATTTGAGGCTTGCTGCGCTGCTCCATGAGATCGGCGTTACCGAGCGGCAACTGCGCCTGATCGACGAGACTCGAGCGCTACGCCACAATGAATTGGATCTGGTCAGGCTGACCCCAATGCTTTCATCGCGTGCGATCGGCCCGCGGCTGGGCGATTCGGCTGCGCCGAAGATTGTCGAAGGCCATCTTGCGTGGGCATCGCAGGATGCGGCCGAGGAACGGGTCTGGGATGCCACGCAGCGCTCGATCTGTCTTCTCGGCGTTCTCAACGTTCTCGACGCGCTTGTCTACGCACGCGCCGACCGGCCCGCGTTCCCTCTGGATTCGGCCCGCGCTGAACTGAAGGATCTTTATTCGCGCACGAACCTCACGCCGTGCAAACAGGTTCTCTCGCACTGGGATGAGATCGAAAAGTTCTACGCCGTCCAGTTAGCGCTCGCAGAGCAGGCAGTTTCCGCCGATCAGGCGCCCGCGCCCTAAGACCGTCCGGAAAGATCGGGCGGACCGCCTTGCGGCCTCGCGTTATTGTCCCGAAGATTTCAGAAAATTTGAGTTAAACAAGTCGAGTGTCGCGGCGCACAGCGCTTTGACCCCGGTGCGGATGGTCGGCTCGGGATCGGGATGATACAGACTCGAATGGAGCGAGGGCGGCTTCACGCCGGGCGCAAGATCCGGCAGCGAGCCGAGCCGAAACATGAAAATCGGAATACGGGGTCCCTCACGGCCGGATCGGCCGAAATCGTCGCCCCCCATCGACGGCTTGCCCTCCACCACGTTCGAGGCGCCCAGCAGATCGTTCAGCACGCCGACAACGTGTTCGACCAGCGCCGGATCGTTGTACGTCGCCGGTGTGTATTCATCTTTGATCTCGACAATGGGTTCCAATTCGGGCGGCACGCCAGCGGCCAGCGCCTCGGCTTGTGTGACGCGGCGGATGCCATCGAGCAATTGGTTTCGCGTTTCATCGGAATACGAGCGGACGGTCAATTGAAGCCGAGCCTCGTTGGGAATGATGTTGTGCTTTGTCCCGGCATGGATCGATCCGACGGTGATGACCGCCGGCTCTCGGGGCGATATCTCTCGGCTCACGATCGTTTGCAACGTGACAACGATTCGTGATGCGATCACCACAGGATCGATCGTGGTCTCGGGATACGCCCCGTGGCCGCCGCGCCCCCGGACGAGAATATCGACCGAATCCACGTTCGCCATCGCGTATCCTGGAACGTATCCGATGAAGCCGGGCCGCAGGACGGAATCGACATGCAACGCCAGGCAGGCGTCGGGCCGGGGGAATCGATCGAACAAGCCATCGGCAATCATCGCGCGCGCTCCGGCGCCGCGCTCCTCGGCCGGTTGGGCGAGCGCGATGAACGTCCCGCTCCAGTCTTCTTTCATCGCTACCAG
>JAJFLK010000038.1 GCA_021772735.1 Candidatus Sumerlaeota bacterium
AATCCGGCTCTTGACTCAAGCCCCCGGGCGACTCGACAATGCCGCATTGATCGGGTCGCCCCGACGCCCTCGTCGTCTCGCGGACTTCTCCCTCAAGCCCCCTTTGAGGATCACCTGCCCGTTGATCTGAACTTGAACGGGCTTTACATCCCCTGCAACTCTCACCCTTGCGGGGTTATAGAGCTAAAAGCATGCCAAATTCTCGTCCAAAACGCCGCCTCCCGATCGTTTACCATCAAGCCTATCAGATGGATATCGGGGATCATGTCTTCGCGATGGATAAATACCGACTGGTCCTCGAGATCCTACGGCGTGAGGGACATGCCACCGAGGATGCCATCAATCAACCCGAACCGGCAACTCTCGATCATCTGAGACTCGTTCACACGCCGGAGTTCCTCGCCGATTTCGAGGCCCATCGAATGACGCCCCGAACGATGTTCTCCGAGCTCCCACTCTCTTCGAACATCGTTGAAGGATTTAAACTTATGGCCGGAGGAACGATCCTCGCGGCCAGGCTGGCGCTCGATGCAGGCGCGGCGATGCACATCGGCGGGGGGTTCCATCACGCCTTTGCCGATCACGCCGAAGGATTCTGCTATCTTAATGACATTGCGATCGCCATCCGCCAGCTCAGCGCCGAACGGCTCATCCAGCGCGCGGCCGTCATCGACCTCGATCTTCATCAGGGCAATGGAACGGCGCACATCTTCAATACTGATTCTGAAGTGTTTACATTCTCAATGCACCAAGAGGATCTGTATCCGGCCAAGCAGGAAAGCAATATCGACATCGGCCTCCCGATGTTCGCCGACGACGATGCCTACCTTGGGAAACTGGGCGAAATCATACCGGCCAGGATCGCAGTGGCCCGGCCCGATCTCGTCATCTACGTCGCGGGAGCCGACCCGTTCGAACGTGACCAACTGGGAAATCTTAGCTTAACCATGGACGGGCTGCGCCGAAGAGACGAACTTGTCTCGAAGGCGTGTCATGACCAGGGGTGGCCGATGGTTGCGGTGCTCGCCGGAGGATATGCCCCCGACAAGAACGATACGGCTCGGATTCACGCCAACACGGCCATAGAATTGGCGCGGGCATGGGGGTTCGGCGGCCCCGGCCAGAACCCTGACCAACCCGAGAATACGCACTGACCCAAAGCCTGCGGTCCCAAATTCGCACGGGTCTTACGGGTAATGACGGATTCGTGCTTCGCCACGGGCTCACGTTGCGCGAGATTCCGCGCAATGAGTGGGCGGAAAACCGCGCACTCCCAATAATTCAATGTCGCCGAGATATGGCGGACAGGTTGTCCCTATTGGGGGCTATTCAGGAAGCCGAGCGAGAAGGGTCTTTCCCCCGCGGACCACGTCCCCGACTCGAACTTCGATCTCGGCCTCGTCGCTCAGGTAAATGTCCGTTCTGGACCCCATGCGGATCAGTCCGATCCTTTGGCCGCGCACGAGGTCCTGCCCCTCCCGAACTCTGCAAACGATTTTCCGTGCGATCAGCCCGGCGATTTGACGAACCGTCACCCGATGGCGGCCGCAACGCATGAAGATCCAGTTGCATTCATTCAGGCGACCGCTTTTCGGATCGCGGGCATCGAGGAATCGGCCCGGCTGATATCGGATCTTCTCCACCGTGCCGGCCAGCGGAGCGCGGTTAATGTGGCAATCCAGAACTGAGAGGAAGATTGCGATCTTCACTCCGGGCACCGGGCCAAATTCGGGGTCGTCATTGCATTCTATGGCGACGATCTTGCCATCGGCCGGACTCCAGACCGCGCCCGGCTGGCGCGGCCCGACTCTGGGAGGATCCCTAAAAAAAGCCAGCATCGCCAGACACATCAGCAGGCAGGGGCCCCAAATCAGCCAGTTCAAGCCGCCGCCGAACCCAAAAGCGAGCACCCCCACGACCGCGAAAGGCGCGATGAATTGATAGGCGTCGGGATCGACGGGCACAAACGGTCTTGAGCGACGAGTCGAAGTCATGTGCGAAGGAGCTCCCTCTGGGTTCGTGTCCGAGCGTAAGGCGAACCCAATCATAGGCATAACAGTGTGGCTTGAATCGAGCGTAGTGGTCCGCCGAAGTGCCAGTTTGCACAATTATGCGCTAAACTCCGCCGATTCAGGAAACGATAATACAATGGGGGCGTGGAAAGCGAAAGCATCTCCGCGCCTCATACGATTTCGCACCGGCTCGGCTTTTTCTATGACGAAATTCAACTTTTCGATTCAGAACTGCCCAGCGCTCTCCTCACAAGCCTTGGATTCCGATATCCGCGCGGTGGCTGACTCTGGTGTGGACGCAGGTTCGCCCGGCGAGCAGGGAAACAAATCACGCGGTGGCCTTGTCCTTCATCTGGATCGCCAGGGGGGCGTGCTCGGCTCTGTGGCCCAGCCGGGAAGCGCAAGTCTGGAAACCCTCGCCGCGACTGCCGGGCACAAGATCGCCGAATTCCTGCCGTCCGAAATTGTCGAACAGATTTTGAGCCTCATCAGCGAGGCCGAGAAACCAGACAGCTCTACGCGACTCACTTGCGTGGCCTCACCTCCCGAACCCGGAATAAGCGTCGAGTTGGCGCTGTTTGAAACCGGAGGCGAACCGTATCTCCTCATCAAGGATGCGACGCCCGTGATCGAGGCGGGCGCTCGCAATACCCAGCTTGAGATCGAACTGAGCCAATTGCGAGCGACCGTGGCCGTCAGCCAGGAGCTGCTCCAGGGAAATAACCAACGGCTCAACGAGTCGCTCGCGGAAGTCCAGCGCGTCAATGCCGAGCTGGTCGCTGTGAACCGCCTGAAAGATCATTTCGTTGCCAACACCGGCCATGAACTCCGCACTCCGATCAACGCCATTATCGGGTCGCTCGCGCTGATCACCGATGGGCTGTGCGACAACGAAGAGGAAAAAGATTCGTGCGCGGCGGACGCGCTCGATGCGGCGCGTAATCTTCTCGGCTTGATCAATACGCTGCTTGATGTCTCAAAACTCGACGCAGGCAAACTGGACCTCGAGATCGAGCAAGTGGATGTGGAAGAAACGCTGAACTGTGCTTATGAGAAATATTCGCCAATAGCCGAGCGCGCGGGGCTCGAATTCAATCTCAGCCTGGCGGCTGCCGGGATCCGGCCCGCATTGTGCGATGCCACCCGCCTGCGCCAGGTTCTTGAACATCTGCTGGACAACGCCTTCAAGTTCACCGAGTCCGGGTTCGTCCGGCTCGGTCTGGAATATTATCCCGATGATGATGAACTCATGATCGTCTCGATACAGGATAGCGGCGTCGGCCTGCCAAACGCCCACCACGAGCGCGTCTTCGAGATGTTTGTCCAGGCCGATGGCTCCAGTTCGCGTGAGCACGAGGGCGCGGGGCTGGGCCTGAGCATCTGTAAACGTCTTGTCGAATCAATGGGCGGACAAATCTGGATCGTCAAGAACGGCCCGAACAATGAATCGGGCACGACCGTTTCGTTCACGCTCAAGGCCGCGACTACAAGTGCGGTAGTTGAATCCGCCACGACCTCAAAGAACAGGCCGATCGACGAAGACGTTCTCTCCAACACGTTCTAATCACATGCCGGGTTTATCGCATCGATCACGGTGAACGACCGTTCGCGCGAGAATCCAGACGTGTTTGGCCCGGCGGGCCCAGTAATACGTACCAGTCAGACCCGCAGCGTATCGGCCTGCCAATCCTTGACGAGTTTCTTGACGTCGTCGGCCTTGGAAATATTCTCGCCCAGAACCTTTTCCATAAGCCCAGGCAGTTCGGCGTCCGACGCGAACCGAAGGCCAACGAGTTGAGACATGGTCAGCTCATTGATCCGCTCTTTGAGAGCCCCGGTTAGCAAATCATTGAGGCGAAGGCGCATTTCGAGTCGCACCACGCGATTCTGGACAACAATCGGATAGCCACGAATCCGAAAAAAGGTGAGCAGGTTCCCAACAGCCAAGGCAACGACGGCGGCGGACCCGGCGCCTGGACCACGAACAAGCGCAACAAGCGCCAGAATAATCCCTGCCAGAAAAGCAAGGGCGGCGCCCATGAACAGGAAATCAAATCGCCGATGATTGGCGAAATTCTGGGCTTGGGTTTCAGATTGGGGCATGGTTCGATGCCTCCTTAGATTACGAATGTCGAGTTGTGATTCGGATAGATTACGGCGCGTTAGAGGCGGGCTCGTATTTGCTCCACATGTGACTGCCATATTGCGCAGCTCGCTCCGGATGGCTCCGCCACAATTGAAGTCGGTCGGTCAACATATTCAAGTCGCGTCTTTGAAACTCCCACACGGGCAGCTTTTCGCGCTCGATAAACTCCAGATCCGCTTCGGCCTTTTGCCAATTACGAATGTTCAGGTAGCACGCGGCTCTGTCCATCCGATAACCGGCGTCATAGGGGTAGAGCTCAATGGCTTCGGATATCTTCTCCACGGCTAAATCCCAATGGGCTGACCATCGGTAGGCGTTGGACTGGGCCTGCCGAATCCTCGGCGATAGCGGATTCATCCTTTGCGCGCGTTCGAGCAGGGCGATGGCCTCGGCGTCGCGCCGGCCGGGATCCATTCGAGTTTTCAGGCGCATGATGGCCGTGGCCCTGTTCGCGACGTATCCCGCATGATCCGGGAGCCAACTTTCGGCCCGAGCGAAGAATCGTTCGGCGCCGGCGTGATCCTCGAGTCCCGCGCTCAGGCGGGCCTCTCGCTCCCAAAATTCTCCCATATGAAGCCTCGGGACTGACCACACC
>JAJFLK010000371.1 GCA_021772735.1 Candidatus Sumerlaeota bacterium
TTTCATCCCTCTGTTCGTGCCGCAGATGATGGTCGGGGTCTTCGGAGTGACTAATATCACGCAGCCGACGAACTTGACCGATTCGGAGGAGCGAATCCTGGCGCTCGCCATTTCGCATTTTCTCGCGGCCCTCGAGCAACGCGGGTTTCAGAACAGAACCAATCAGCTGGCTAGTTTTGGAGAGCTCGTCACCGAGATCGCGCACGACCTGCGTCATCCGATGACTTCGATGCGTGGCGCGTCGAAAATCTTGCAGCGCAGCTGGGCGGATGAGGAGCGGCGCGAGCGCTGCCTCGCGCAGTTCAGGACCGACCTCTCCCGAATGGAGAGCCTGACTTCGGAATTGGTCTACTTCTATAAACCCGACGAAATGAGCCTTCAGGAGGTCGACCTGCACGAGCTGGTCGGCCACGCGATTGAGGCCACCGGATACCTAATCGATCAGAATGAGATCGATGTCGTGCAATCTCTCGAAGCAAATCCAGCCATGATTATGGGGATATCGAGAAATCTCGTTGAGGCCCTGGTCAATCTGATCGTTAACGCCGTTCAGGCGATGGAAAAGGGCGGGCGTCTTACGGTGGCCAGCGAGGAGAAGGTCGAGGGCGTTCTCGCCGAGAAGCTGCGCGAGAGTGGCCGGAGGCCCGAGAAGTATTTGAGCCTCTCGTTCTCCGACACCGGCAACGGCATCGAAGCCGATGACCTGGACAAGGTTTTTCAACGCTTCTATACAACGCGACCGGAGGGGACCGGATTGGGGCTTTCCGCCGTCAACCGGATCATCAAAAAGAATCTCGGCGTGATTATCGTCGAGAGCGAACCGGGCGAGGGAAGCAAGTTCACGATCGGCCTGCCGCGAGTATAGGCAGGCCCGCAGGCCACTGAGGAGAGCAATCGATGAGTGCAGAACAACTAACTGGCAGGATACGGGTTTTGTCTGTCGACGATGACCCGAGCGTGACTTGGATCATCAGCGATGGGCTCAACCCGGACGAATTTGCCGTCGAGACGTGCAACGATGGGCGAAGCGCTATCCAGAAATTCAGCGAGTTTCATCCCGACGTGCTGCTTGTCGACATGAAGATGCCCGGCATGGACGGCATCGAGGTCCTCCAGCACGTCAAGCGGATCGATCCTTCGGTCAGCGTGATCGTGATTTCCGGTCATGCCGATACGCCCGTCGTCGTTCGGGCGATCCAGGCAGGGGCGGAAGATTTTATCGTCAAGCCGTTTGACGTGGAGATGCTCGAGATCACGATCAACAAAGTCATGGAGAAGAAGGATCTCAAACAACGAGTCAAGAAGCTGGAAGGTGAACTTGCGCGCCAGACCGCCAGGCAGGATTTCGTCGGCGATTCGCCGCAAATGTTCCGCGTCCGGGAATTAGTCGAACAGATCGCATCGACAGACTTGAACGTATTGATCCGTGGAGAAACAGGCACGGGCAAGGATGTTGTCGCGCGGATGATCCACAACCTGAGCGATCGCCAGCGCGGTCCGTACGTGAAGGTGAACTGCGCGGCGCTGCCGGGCGATCTTCTCGAAAGCGAGCTGTTCGGCCACGAGCGCGGTGCGTTCACTGGGGCCTACAAGTCAAAGCCTGGGCGGTTTGAGCTGGCTGACAAGGGAACAATCTTCCTGGATGAGATTGGCGAGATGCCGGCGCAGTTACAGGCGACCCTGCTTCAGGTCCTGGAGCAGCGCGAGTTCTTTCGCGTCGGCGGAACGAATAATATCAAGGTGAACGTCAGGCTCGTGACGGCGACGAACATCGAGATCGAGAATTCAATCCGAGAGAAGAAATTCCGGATGGATCTCTTTTATCGCTTGAACGACATTACGATCCACATGCCTCCGCTGCGCGAGCGCGGCGAAGACATCATCAGCCTTGGGCAGTTCTTCCTGGTTCGTCATTGCGAGAAGCTCGGCCGGGATTCATGGGTCGTCAAGCCAGGCAATGAGAAGATGCTTATGGGCTATTCATGGCCGGGGAACGTCCGCGAATTGGAAAGCTTGATGAAGCGGGTCGCGATTTTGGGCGAGGACGAAATCGGAAAACATATTGACAGTCACCAGAGCGAATCTGACTTGTTGGCGAGCATTTCCGGAGGCGCCGGGTTCGGCCCTCGCAATCCGGATCGGTTGGGCGATGAGTACTTCGTGGATAGATCCTTGAAAGAGATCCACGACGAAGTCGTCACGAGCGTCGAACGCCGGGCGATCGAGTTATGCCTCGACAAGCACGGTTGGAATCGCAAGAAGACCGCCGTGGATCTTGGCGTCTCGTATCGGTGTTTGCTTTACAAGATTCAGGAATATGAGCTGAAGCCTCAAGCGGTCAAGGACGAGCCCGAAGCCGAAGCCGAGAGTATGATCGCCTGAGACGGGCTTGATTGAAACCGATCTGAAACGAAATATCCCCCGGGCCGAACGTGACCCGGGGGATATCGCTTTTGTCAACGGCCGCTTGGGGCGGCGAATATTCGGGGCTCGATTAGAAGCCGAAATTGTTGATGTCGTCAATCTCCGTGCCTGCGAACGGATCGGCAGCGGTCGCGCCATCTGAGCCGGGCGAATAAAGCTGAATCGTAAACGGGTTATAAAAGGTCTCGGTGGCCGCGAACGGGCTGTTCGCCGGGAGATCGGTGCTGGCTCCGACCGGACGAGCGCCGGGGAAGAGCTCGGTGCCGACAAACGTGGTGCCGTCCGCGTAGTCGTCAGAATTTACATAATGGACCTGATTAAGAAACGGATCCAGAATCCGAATATTGCCCAGAAGCTGGCTGGGGAAGAGCTGGCTGGCACGGAATTCGATATAGGGCCCGTTCCATGTTGTGGGAAACGGATTGAAGGCGTCCCCACTGAGGCTATGGACGAGCGAGAGGTGGAGCAGACCGGCGCCGACTCGCGTGCGGCCGGTAAAAGTGACCACTCCTGCGGCGATCGTTACGTCCGTGGCCGATCCGCTCGGAGGCCACTGGCCCGTATCGATCTGATAGCGTGCGGCGCCGAGGGCGAGTTCACGGAGCAGATCCTGAGTCGCGGCAATGCGGGCGCGTTCGGTCTGTCCGATGAAGACACCGGTGGCGATCGTCGACAAGATTCCGAGGATGAGAATGACGACCAGAAGTTCGAGCAGCGTCAGGCCTCGGCGTCGAGACCTGCCCGGCGCGCTTATGTGGGGCCGAGTCACCGCCCTCTTGCGAGGGTTCGGGGTATGGCTTCTGGATTCATTATGGCTTCGCATGATCTTCGTTCTCCTGCTCTGTCTTGTTTCGCGCCTTCGTTTGCCTTGTGATTCCCAAACTTGCCCGGGATATGGTCAGGCTTAAGGGACTGTTGTTTCCGGTGCCTCGCGGCTGAGGCCGAACTCATATATGACGTCGTCTCCGACATTGGTAAAGGGGATGCCTGAAGTGCCGCCGGTTGTCTGGACGCCGTCGCTGATGCCATCGGGGCCGAAAGAGACAACGGCGAAGCGGTCAAAACGTGGATCGACCGATGAGAGGTTCCCGTTCGAGAAAGCCTGAGAAATCATTTCGGTTGTGGTGGCCGGTGTCGTGTTTGTGCCGGCGGCGCTCCCGGTGATGCCGATCGAAGAGTAAAGCCTGTATGGGTTGCCCCACGGATCTATAGGGTAATCGCGTTGCAGAGTCGCGGCGTCGAGCTGATTGGGCGGATTTGAAGACGTATCCAAGTCTCCGGTGAAGACGCGCTGGAACGTGACCCAAGGC
>JAJFLK010000372.1 GCA_021772735.1 Candidatus Sumerlaeota bacterium
CCCTGGCACCAGATCTCTTCGGCGCGCGCGATGGGCGGCAGATAGCGTGCCTTCTGCTCCTCGTTGCCGTATTCGATGAGCATCGGCCCGACCATATAAACGCCCATCTCCGGATTGGGCGCGCCCTGGGCTCCGGCCTCTTCGGCGAAGATCGCCTGGCGCGCGAGCGACCAGCCGGTCCCGCCATGCTCCTCGGGCCACGAGGCGCAGAGCCAACCCTTATCGGCCAGGCGCTTGAACCACTCCGCGCGGCGCTTGCGCGAGCCGCCGCCGGCGCCGTTGTCGGCCGTCTTCTTGAAAAAATCTGGAAGGTTCTCCGAAATCCAGTTGCGGGCTTCGATGCGAAAAGCCTCATCTTCGGCGGAAAATTTCAGATCCATCTTGTCTCCCTTTAGTCGCGCCGCCCCTGCGGCCTTTGGCATTCCGGCTCAAACGTACAGGCCAAATACATGACGCGTTTGTCATTTTTACAGGTACGCGCCCTCTATTTCAATTTCCAAGTGCTGCTGAGCCCCATCAACCTGATGAGCCGCCGGGGCTCAAACGACGATCAAATCGACAGAAACGATGTCCGGGTGGGCCCGCAACTGCTCGATCACCTCGGACGGCACATCGTCGTCGACGTTCAAGACCGTGATCGCCTCGCCGCCTTTATCCGTCCGGCCCCACGTCATGTCCGAGATATTCACCTCGGCCGCGCCCAGCGCCGTGCCGACCAGACCGACAATCCCCGGAACGTCACGGTTCTGAATCACCAACATCGTCCCCTCGGGCCGCACATCGATGTGCTTGCCGTTGACCATCACCAGGTGCGGATCGCGACCGTGGAAGAGCGTGCCGCCAAGCGAAGCGACTCGGCCGCACTCGCTGTGCGCGACGACCATAATGAGTCCGCTGTAATCGTGCGTCTCGGACGAACGGATTTCCACCACCTCGATCCCGCGCGACTTGGCAAGGAAAAGGGCGTTCACCTCGTTGACGTTCGAATTGGTGTGCGTGCGCAGGAATCCTTTGACCAGCGCGGCTGTCATCGGCGCGAGCGCGAATTCGCAGGGCGTCCCGCTATAACTAATCTCGATCCGCCGGAAAGGCGCGCGGGCAAACTGAGCGATGAAGCTGCCGAGGCGGGTGGTCAGGTCGAGCACGGGCCGGAGCCGTTCGAGCTCGCGCGGGTCGATCGAAGGCGCATTGACGGCATTGCGAATCTGAGCCCCGCGCAAAACGTCGACGACCTGCTGGGCAATCTCGCGGGTGACTTTCTCCTGGGCCTCGGTCGTCGAGGCCGCCAAGTGCGGGCTAAGCACGATATTCTTCGCCGCGCGCAATGGGTGATTTTTGGGCAGGGGTTCGACGGTGAAGACGTCGACCGCCGCCCCGGCGATTCGATCCGCGTTCAGAGCCTCGGCCAGCGCGTCTTCATCGATGATTCCGCCGCGCGCGCAATTGACGAGCAGCGCCGTCGGTTTCATCAGCGCGATGCGGTCGGCATTGATCAAACCGCGCGTCTCGTCGGAGAGGGGCGTATGGACCGTAATAATGTCGGCGCGACGGCAGATGTCATCCACATCGGTCAGCTCGACGCCCATCTTGGCGGCGGCTTCCTCGGAGAGGAACGGGTCGTATCCGATCACGTTCATCTCAAACGCACGCATCCTCTGTGCCACCTCGCGTCCGATCCGCCCGACACCGAGCACGCCGAGCGTCTTGCCATAAAGCTCGGCCCCGCCCAGAGACTTCTTCTCCCACTTGCCCTGCTTCATCGTCGCGTCGGCTCGCGGAATGTTCCTCACCAATGCCAGCATCATTGAGATCGCGTGCTCGGCCGTCGATATCGTGTTTCCGCCCGGCGTGTTCATGACGATAATGCCGCGTTCAGTCGCGGCATCGACATCGACGTTGTCCACGCCGACCCCGGCTCGGCCGATGACTTTGAGCCGGTCCGCCCGGGCGATGACCTCTGAAGTGACTTGCGAGCCGCTCCTGATGACTAACGCATCGAAATCGCCGATTGCTTCGGCCAGCGCCTTGGGTGACATGCCGGGCTCGCTGACGACTTCGTTTTCGCCGCCGGCGCGCAAGATTTCGAGGCCTTCGGGCACGACCTTGTCGCTGACCAGGATTCGATTCTTTTGCTTCGCTTCGCTCATAACCGCCCACGCCCCCAAAAAGTTGCCCGTCAAGAAATCCAACAAGAAATCTGAGTGCCGCCGCCGCGCCGGCTCTCGTCGTGGCTGCGCCCAATCATCCCGCAATCCCCCATGCTATGGCTCGCCTGAGGGCAATTCAACCGACGCGAGGGTTAAAATCAAGTAAGCACGCGCAACCGGCAGCGCCGTATCACGCGAGACTGCTTTCGAGCCGGGCTATCTGTTTTTCCCATTGACTCATGTAAGTCTCGTGGTGCTCGCGCAGCGTTGTCCGCTCCTTCATCAACGGCGCCGAACGGGTGTGATCGCGATAGACCTCGGGCTTTATCAACTCGGCCTGAAGCTCGGCCAGGCGGGTCTCGGATTTCTCAATTTCGACTTCAAGCTGGATGACGAGCTTGCGCAAGCGGCGCTCTTCGCGTGAGGCATCTTTGGAAGCCTGCTGATGAGCGATCCCCTTCTTAAGAGGCGTGATTGGCGCATCCGATTCGGGCGCTGAGGCTTTGTCTGCGGCCTTCTTGCCAGCCTTTCCGGAGTCCATATTGCCTGCCTCGGCCTCAACGCTCGGCTTCAGTTTCTCGTCAGCCCGCGTGCTCTTGCCTTTCTTCAGTGCAGACGCAGGCGTCGGTGCGTCGACCAGCGGCGATCTCTCTCCCAGCGCGCCCAGCGCACGGGCGTAATCCGAGTAATTGCCCGGGAATGAACGGACGCGCCCATCCTTGATTTCGATGATTCGCGTCGTGACCGCATCCAGGAACGTCCGGTCATGCGAGACAATCAGCACGGTGCCTTCATAATCGACCAGCGCGCCTTCGAGCGTTTTGCGCGATGCGATGTCGAGGTGGTTCGTCGGCTCATCGAGCAGCAGGACGTTGGCCCCGCTGAACAGCATTTTGGCCAGACGCAGCCGCGTGCGCTCCCCGCCCGAGAGAACGCCGACGAGCTTCTCCGCATCGGGGCCGCTGAAAAAGAATCCGCCCAGAAGCCGGCGAGCTTGTTCGAGATGCCCCGGCGGGGCGACGGTCGCGATCTCGCCCATCACGGTGTTCTCGAGCCCGAGCCCGTCGGTGTCGTATTGCCCGAAATATTCGGCTTGGACCTTGGAGCCTTTCTCGATTCGACCGCCGGTGGCCGTCTCGCGCCCGGCAAGCAGGCGAAGCAGCGTCGATTTGCCCGCGCCGTTCAGGCCGACGAGGCCGACTTTTTCTCCGCGCCAGATTGAGAGATCGGCATCGTCGAAGACGAGCAGGTCGTCGTATTTCTTCTTCACGCCGTGCAGCGTGTAGACCTCTTTGCTTCCGCGGACCGGCGCGGGGAATCGGAAGTGAATCGATGCATCTTCGCGCGGGGGCGTCGGGATGCGTTTAATCTTGTCGAGCTGCTTGATCCGGCTCTGCACGAGCGGCGCTTTGACGTTGTTATACCGGAAGCGATCGATGAACCGCTGGAGACGTTCGATCTCAAGCTGCTGATTGACGTATTCCCGCCGCCATTGCTCCCACCGCTCCAGGCGGGTCTGGAGATATTTCGTGTAATTACCCCGGTAGATCGAGAGCTGCCCGGCATGAATCTCGAAAGTTCGCGTCGCCAGAGCGTCCATGAATTTGCGCTCATGGCTGACCAGCAGCACCGCGCTGTCGCTCTCGCGAATCCACGATTCGAGCCAGATCATCGTCTCCAGATCGAGATGATTCGTCGGCTCATCGAGCAGCAGAACTTCTGGATTGCGCAAGAGGAGGCGCCCGAGAAGAATTCGCATCTGCCAACCGCCGGAGAACTCACGGCAGGGCCGACCTCGATCACCCGGGCCAAAACCCAGACCTCCCGCAATCCGATCGATCGTCGCATCGACCTCATAAACACCGAGCCGATCGACCTCGTGCTGCAGGTGTCCATACCGCTCAGCGATCCGCACGTATTCCTCGGAATCGTGATCGACCTCGGCCATGCGATGCGCCAGCTCTTCAAGCTCTGCCAGGTTCGCATCCACTTCTCCGAAGACGGTTCGAAGCTCCTCGCCTAGCGTCAGGTCCGAATCAAGATCGGCATGCTGGGGCAGGTATCCGACCGTGACGTCTTTGGGCAAAGAGATCTCGCCACCGCCGGCTTCGACCTCACCCGAGCAGATGCGCATGAGCGTGGATTTGCCGGTGCCGTTCGCTCCGACCAGCGCGACCTTTTCCCCGCGTGCCAGCAGGAACGATACACCAGTGAACAAATCCTGGTGGCCGATAGATTTATGAAGCTGACTTACCGAAAGCATATGCCGTCCCCGGGGTGCAAAACCCTGTGACTATAGCAAAATCCGACTCGAAGAAGCACGCGGAAATCCCCCGGCACACGATGGCTGTGAACGC
>JAJFLK010000373.1 GCA_021772735.1 Candidatus Sumerlaeota bacterium
GATGCCCCAGTTGATTTTCCAGGCTCCGGCGCGATGAATCGCGATGCGATGAGATGCCCTATGGTTCTCTATTCGATCAGCGCGCGATAAAGCGCAGGCACGGTTTGCAGGTGATCGCCCTGGACGTAATGGCCCTGCCCGCCGAAGGCCTCGGGAATCCGGACGACCACGCTTTTTACATCGCGGTAATAGTAACCAGCCTTTCGTTCGTCGCCGACATCTTCGGGCCGCGCGGGCCGGAAATCGAAGCTCGCCGTGACGATGCCGCTGGGCGCGTGCCCGACGTTTGCGGACATCGAGCAGGCCTTCAGAAAAACTTCGGGTCCCGTGACCGCCGTGCCGACGTTCAGATACACGCCGCCTTTGGTCATGCGCTCGATCTCGGAGCAAAACACCAGGAAATCCCGCCCCGACGTCCCGCCTTTGGCCGCCGGATCCCAGCTTGCGTATTGATCCACGATGTCGGTGCCGAGCGAGGCGTGCATCGTCACGGGCACCCCGGCTTCGAGCCCGCCGGCGATCAGGCTGAGCTCGCGATGCGGAAATTCGACGGCCTCGGGGTAAGGCTCTCCGGCGATCAGGCGCCCCAGCGCTTCGCCCGCGCCGACCTTCATGCGTTCGCCGTGAGTCAGCGCGCCGTTGATGAGATCGCCGGTCTCGCGCGCGAAGCCGAACTCGCCAATGGGCAGGGCGCGCGGAACGTCTTCACTGGTCCGGCCCACAAGCGCCAGTTCCAGATCATGGATCATTCCGGCGGCGTTCATCCCGACCAGCGTCAGGATGCCGCGCCGGATCAGGTCGAGCATCAGAGGGCCGAAACCGTTCTTGATCAGGTGCGCCCCGGACATCAGGACGACCGGGAGTTCGTTTTGCCGGGCCTGCTTGACGGCCTCGACGACGGCGCGCAGCTCGGGCGAATCGAAGCGGGGCGCCTCGGAAGCGAGCACGGTCTCGGGCAGCGCCAGATCGGCGCGACGCACTTTGCTCGGACGCGATTCGAGATCGTAAGTCCGGATGCGGCTCGTATCGAAAACTTTGAAGCGTCCGTTGTAATCCACCATGACGGGGGAAGCTACCAGCCGCGCGCGGGCCGGGCAATCCGAATCGCGCGTGGCTGGCCAGCTTTCCGCACCGAGTCCGAGAAGATACGAACCACAGATTACACAGATTTCACAGATTAAGAAAAAGGTCGGTTCGCTCGACCCGCGGTCTCGGTGAGTGATCTCAGATTCCCATCTCTTTTAATCTGTGAAATCTGTGTAATCTGTGGTTGCCTTGGATTCCAAGACTAGAATCTGCGGACTACTCTCTTCGATACCCAGCCATGTTTGCATTGTGCGCCGCACCGGGTTAGCCTCGCACGCGTTAGAATTGTGAATTTCACCGAGGAAAACGGGGGGTACGCTTCAGATATGCCCAAGATTAAAGTCGGCGAAGGGCTCATCCACTATGAGGATCGCGGCGCACTCGGCGGCGATAGTGCGCCTGGCAGCGATGACGCATGCGCGGGGCCGCCCATTCTTTTCATCATTGGCCTCGCGGGCCGGGGCGTGGATTGGACCCCACGTTTCCTCGACAAGTTCGCCCCTCGCTTCCGCTGCATCGCGGCCGATCATCGCGGTTGCGGGTCGAGCGACCCGCCGAGCGGCGAGGTCTCGATCCGCTCGATGGCCGAGGACGCGGCCGGGCTGCTCGATGCGCTCGGGATCGAATCGGCGCATGTGGTCGGGATGTCCATGGGAGGGATGATCGCGCAGCGTCTTGCGATTCATCATCCGGACCGTGTGCAAACCCTGGCGCTTCTCTCGACCGATATCGGCGGCCGCCGGACCGTTCCGCCCGAGCCCGATATCAGGGAGCTGCTCGCCAATCCGAAGGCCGGTCTCGCCGCTCTGGAGGGCACGATCACGGCGCTGACGGCTCCGGGTTACCCCGAGCGCGAGCCCGAGGCTTTCGCCGCGTTCATCGCACGCTTTGTCGAACGCCCGACGCCTTTCAGAGTCATGATGGCGCAGTTGATGGCGATCCACAGCGATGATCGATATGAAGAGGTCGCAGGCATTGCCTCCCCGACGCTGGTCGTCACCGGTGACCGCGATCGCCTCGTCCCGCCCGGCAACGCTCCGATCCTCGCCGACCGCATCCCCGGCTCGCGCCGCGCGACGATCCAGGACTGCGGCCATATGATTATGCTCGAACGGCCCGACGATCTGGCGGCGTTGATGGAGCCGGTGATCGCTGACGCATAAGGTTGGTGATGAGGCATGACAGTCGGGAACGGTGAGATGAAAAGAAACCGATTACAGATGTGTGGCAGGAGTTCGCAGATGGCCAGACGTGTCATGATTCGATACTTGTTCACAGCATCAGCGATATTGTGGATCGCTTCGATTCAATCAAATCGAATATGCCATGCGGCGACCGTGACCGGGCGGTTTGTTGACGATTCGGGCGGAGTCGTGCTGCGGGGCGCTTCGCTGGATTTTTACGAAATTGTCAATCGCGACGGCCCTGAGGCTTCGGCAAATCGACACGTAAGTTGCTCGACAGACGACGCCGGAGTGTTCATGGCCGAACTGACTGAAGGGCGAGAATATCATCTAGTTTATGAGGGCAGGGTAAAAGTGGTGGGGAGCGTGTGGGCACACTTTAGCGGCGGCGGCGGCCCTATCATTAATCCGCCCTTGCTGACAGGCTGGCCTCATACCTTAATCGAGCGTCTCCACGTTGATTCAGGCGGCACGCAGACTATCGATCTGGGCGCGGTCACCGTTAATCCATCGCCGTTGATATCGCTTTCTGTCGTTGATGAAACCGGACGACATATTCCGGGAGTCATGGTCGACGTCAGATCTGACGGCGACACCTCGCAGGTCGTCATTACACCGAGTGATGGTCCATGCGTATTCGCGATCCAGTGGTATAACCCCCAAGCCGACTACGAGTTTTGGGTCCTTTTCCAAAGACAGTACTTCGTCGAGGTTGATCTTCATCCGCTAAGTCGGAGCACCGCCGGTGATCCGCATTTCCCGAGCGCTCCTCATTTAGTGCAGGCATGGCCTCCGGACCCTCCCAGGATCAGTGCCGAACGGATCACGACGCAATCCAAAGAGGTGCAAATCGTCTGGCCGCACTCCGAAGTAGAGGCCGTGCTCAAAGGTCACGTGGTCAGAGAGGAAACCGGGGAGCCTGTGCGATCGTTTCGCGT
>JAJFLK010000374.1 GCA_021772735.1 Candidatus Sumerlaeota bacterium
ACTTTTCCGGACGAAGCGTCGCAGTCGCGATCGAAGTCGGAAAAGTCGTATGCCTGGACCGGCCACGGCCACTCTCCGATTTAGATATCAGCCATCCCCCGCAGAGCTTTGCATACCTCTCTTCTTCTCGCCTTCGAGATCTAAACTAAGTTCGTCAAAACGCGGACCAGGCTTGTCCGGCGAGCGCCCGCGCCACCTACTTCACCTCCAGCGTCCGGATCGAAAGCGTGAGTTCATCGTCCACGCGGTCCAGGCGCAGGGCGAGCGAGCCGGTTGCCGTCTCCAGCGCGCCGACGATGTTGCGGTATTTGGCCCATCGTTCGCGGTCGTCTCTGCCTAGGAACAGCATCGGGAAGCCATCCATCCAGCGGCCGACCTCGTCGAAATTCATCGCGAGGTATGCGAGCGGGATCCGGCCCGCGGCGCTCCAGACTGAATCCGCAAGCGCGCGCTCCGCGTCGGCGAGCTTCAAGGATGTCGGAGTCGTCGTGGAATCATCGTTCATTGTCTCGGCGATTCGCCCGCCGATATTTCCGGCAATCGTTCCCGCGATCAGAAACGTATCGGCCCCGTTTGTTTTCGCGAGGCCCCCTGAGGGGGCCCGCCAGGCGTCGGCCGGAGAGGCGGGCGAGGCGAGCCAGGGCGCGGTATCTTGCCAGAACGCAAACGCCGGGATGGCCGAACGCTCGGCCGCGAACATCGCCAGGCCAAACCGTGCCTGGGCTTGGGCCTCGGCGTCCGTTTTGTCCTCTGCCTCCGGGTCGGCGTCCGCTCTGCCCTCGCGCTCGTCTTCATCAAGCATGACCTCACCCAGTTTCCGAGAGATGCGCGGGGCAAACCAACGCAGATCGCCGATATCGTCAACGAACTCTTCCACGTCCACGCCAAACAGCGGCAGCCCCTTCGCGGCGAATGTCTGCGTCATGTCGAATTGCAGGATTGGAGGCGCGAGGCTCGCATCAGTCGCCGCGTCCGGGCTTAGGGGATCGGTCGGGATGTCGGCCGAATCGATGAGGATCTCGGCCAGCTCGGCGATGCGCGGACCGCGCAGCGTCAGGTCCAGATTAAGCAGCGATCCGCCGGATTGACGAATCGTGATCTCGTCAATGCGTTCGAGGCGCTCTGCCCATTTCGACATCGCGCCCCGGCTGGCTTTGCTGACATCCTTTTCTCTGCGCCGGGCGAAGGCGTCCAGGTGCGTCCAGAGCAGGTTCGGGAAAGCGACGCCTTCGATCGCCGAGGGGCCTCCCCCGCCCGGCTCGAAGATTGGCGTTCCGGTAGCTCCGGCGCGTTGAAATTCAAGATGGCGGTCGATGATTCGCTCGATCGGCCCGCGGCCTTCGCTGCGCATCGAAGCGCAAACCCAACCGCCGATCCGCGCGAGCGTGATCGAGCGCCGGTCGCCCTCTTCGGCGTATTCAAAAATCTCGTGGCCTCGGTATCGCGTCGATTCGATCTGGTGGCCGGGCAGCAGCAGGTTGGCCAGCGGGCCGATGCGCGATTTGATCGCCGCGTCTTCGCGCATGAAGAGCAGCAATGCGATGTCGCTTGAGTCGTCCGAAGTGTCCTCGCCAATCTCGGCGTGATTGGCTTCGCCGCCATCGCCGAAGACGATCCAGGTCTCTTCGCCCACCAGTTGAAAAAGCGCTTTCTTGTATGCTGCGTATCGAGTCGATGCGCCGTCCTCGCCGTATTCTTGGGTCCAGTCGTCCCACGTGCCCAGCGAAGTCAGGATCTCCCGAATTGCGGCGTCGGCGGCTTGCGCATCGCTCCGGCCGCGCCGCAGCCAGTGCCGCGCGAAGGCGGCTTCAAGCCCGGTGACGCGCAGCGCCAGCGAGGCGCGCGGCGGCATCAGGTTGGCGATCGGCGCCGCGCCCGGCAGTGGCCGGGCAAGCCAGAGCCATACGACCGAGGCCGCAACGATCAGAAGCGCGATCGCGGCCGCCGCGAGCGCCTTGCGTCTTCGGGATCTGGTGCGCGCAGCGTCAATCGGCGGGGCTCAGGCATAGCTGTTTGGGATCGACAAATCGAGTCCAGAGCAATCGGTCTTCATCACTCGTGTGCAGCCGGACCGCCGCCATCCACGAGGGACGCCTCGGCTTGCGACTCAGTTTCATGCCGGTCTCGCCCGGCAGATGCGCGCCTTTGCGTGCGTTGCACCGTTCGCATGCGGCGACGACGTTTTCCCAGACCGACAGGCCTCCACGGCTGCGCGGAATCACGTGGTCGAGCGTCAGGCGTTCGTGCCCCGGCGCGACGCTGCAATACTGGCAGCGGAAATCATCACGCAAGTAAACGTTGCGCCGATTGAACCGGACGCTGCGCGGTGGATTCTTCTGATAGTGCTGCAAGACGATCACCCGGGGAGCGAGAAACGCAAAGTAGGGCGTCCGGACGATGTACTGCCCGTGACCGTTCTTGCCGCCATTTGTATTGATCCCATTGCTGCCGTTGCCATTGCTGCTGCGATTGCCGCCGTTGTGCCGCGCGATGCCGTTCATCTCCCGGCCGTTGCCGTTCGAAGAATTTCCATTGCGACCGTTCGAGGCGGGGAGGGCGGGGAGTTCGCTGTCTTTGGAGAGGCTGACCCAGCCGGTGAAATCGTAAGTCTGATAATCTTCGCAGACGACGTGTGCGATATCCTGAACCAGCATCGCGATCGCGCGCCGCACCGTGCAGACATGAACCGCCAGCCAGTGACGGTTCAGCACGAGAACGGGTCGATTCGTTACATCACCCATGATCCACGTTTCGGAGCTGACTTTTTTGAGACCGCGTCCGGGAACCGGACCGACGACAGGCAAGAAAACATGCAAGCCGAGCGGCCACAATCATAGATAAGTTTAGCGCATTGGTCAGCCGGAGTCCATGATCGTCTCGGCTGCGGGCTCCGCAAGAGAGAAGCCAGGCGAGCGTGTGATGACCGAGGCGGCAAACGAACAGATCGAATACGGCGTTCTCGTCGCGAACTGGAATGGCTCGGCGTGCATTGAGCGTTGCCTGCATACCGTCCAGACGGCCGCGCGGCGAACCCGTCGGAGCTTGCGCATCCTTGTCGTTGACGACGCCAGCACAGACGATTCGCTCGCGCTTCTGGGCCGATTCGGCGATTTGATCGAGGTGCTTGCGTTGGAACACAACATCGGATTTGCCGAGGCGGTCAATCGCGGGATGCGCGCTCTCGGGACGCCCTGGGTTTTCCTTCTGAACAACGATCTCGCGTTGCCCTCGGAATATTTCGAGCGTCTAATCGCGGCGCGCGGCGAGGCCGAAGCCCGAGCTCATGATTTCAAAGGCCCCCGAAACACGGGCCCGCTCTTCGCCATCGGCGCGCAGACTGTCGATTGGAGCGATGGCCGGCCCAATCATGGCGGCATGCGCGCGGCCTGGCGCGGGGGAATGATTGTCCAGGAGCCTTTCGAT
Organism: Candidatus Sumerlaeota bacterium; assembly: GCA_021772735.1. GTDB lineage: Bacteria > Sumerlaeota > Sumerlaeia > MVZB01 > JAJFLK01 > JAJFLK01. Next base: position 3,424 of record JAJFLK010000374.1, read on the forward strand.
ACCGATCGTCTTTGCGCGGCTGATTTTTTCCAGGCCGGCGCGTGCCTGGTCGATCGCAGGGCGTTCGTCGCGCTTGGCGCCTTCGCCGGAATTTATCATCCCGGATATTGGGAGGATTACGATCTGGCCTGGCGAGCGGCCAGGGCCGGCATGCGGATCGCGTACGAGCCGCGAGCGGTCGCTTATCATGCGGGCAAGCAATCCATGTCCGCCCTGCTCGGCTCCCGTCGCCTCGCCCTGACCATCAAGCGCAATCACCTGCTTTTCAACTGGGCCAATCTCGAAAACTCCGGTCTGCTCGCCGCGCACCTGCTTGGCCTCGGACGGCTCGTCCTCGCCGGAGGAGGACGCGATGAACCGACCTCTGCGAGCTGGGGCCGTGCGTTTCTTGCGGCGCTTGCCCGGCTGGGTGCCGTCCTGCGATGCCGGCGCGTTCGGCGCGGGGGTGGCTCGCCTCAGGCGACCGCGCCGGTC
>JAJFLK010000375.1 GCA_021772735.1 Candidatus Sumerlaeota bacterium
CCGCCGTGATGGGGCCGTGCGTCGCCGGAGGCGCGTATATCCCGGCGTTGTGCGATGAGCTTCTGATGGTCAAGGGAACGGGCGGGATCTTCCTGGCCGGGCCACATCTGGTCAAGGCCGCAATCGGCGAGGAAGCCGACATCGAACATCTCGGCGGCTCTTCGATGCACACGAAGCTTTCCGGTATGGCGGATTATGAGGATGAGAACGACGAGGCCTGCCTCGCGCGTGTTCGCCGTCTCGCCGGGCAATGGCCTGCGGCGCCCAAGAGTTCATATTCCATCACCGAGCCGAAGCCGCCCGAAGACGATCCCGATAAGATCCTCGATCTTTTCCCCGCTGATCGAAGGAAGGCTTACGACATCCTGCCCATCCTTCGTTGCATCGTCGACGCGGGCACGCTCGAAGAGTTCAAATCCGAATACGGCCGATCGCTCATCACCGCGATGGCGCGGATCGAGGGCCGAGTCGTCGGCATCGTCGCCAGCCAGCGGACGGTCTCGCGCACGGGGCAGGGCGAGATGCAGATCGGCGGCGTGATCTATTCCGAATCAGCCGATAAGGCCGCGCGTTTTATTCTGAACTGTAATCAGAAGCAGATCCCGCTCATCTTCATCCAGGACGTTACGGGGTTCATGGTCGGCACGCGGGCCGAGCAGGGCGGCATCATTAAAGACGGAGCGAAGCTGGTCAACGCCGTCAGTAACAGCCGCGTGCCGAAGATCACGCTGGTCATCGGGAACAGTTACGGCGCGGGGAACTACGCGCTGTGCGGGCGGGCGTACGATCCGCGTTTCATGTTGGCCTGGCCATCGGCGCAGATTGCCGTGATGGGCGGCGAGCAGGCTGCCAAGGTCATTCTCCAGATCGAGAAGTCCAAGGCGAAAGAGGGTTTATCACCGGAGAAGGAAAAGGAAATTCTCGATCGGATTCGCGCGACTTATGAGGCTGCGCTCTCGCCCTACTACGCGGCCGCCCGGCTTTGGGTTGATTCGGTCATCGATCCACGCGAAACCCGGCCCGCGCTAGCGCACCTGTTGGAGATCGCGTGTAAATGCGATCCCGATCCTGATTTCAAAGTTGGTGTGTTTCAGGTGTGAGCGGGGGAGAAGGGCAGCTCGATCAAGGGCCAGGAATAATCAGTTACGCCAATCCCCCGCGAATGCTTTCGGCTAGCTTTGCCAGTTCGGCGTGATCCGCCGGGCGTGCGTTTTCAAACTTGATCTCAGCGATCTCCGTGAACGGGATCAGATGAACGTGCGCGTGCGGGACTTCGATGCCCGCGACGACAAGCCCGACGCGCGCGCACGGGACGATCTTCTCGATCGCTCGGGCGATGGGCCGGGCGAACGGCAACAGACCGCCCAGCAGGTCGTCGTCCAGATCGAAGATGTAATCGATTTCTTTCTTCGGAATGACCAACGCATGGCCCGTGTGGATCGGCCGGATGTCAAGGAACGACAAATACCGCTCGTCTTCGGCGAGTTTGTGACACGGGATGTCACCATTGATGATTTGAGTAAAGATAGATGCCACGAGACGGCCTCCAGTTTCAGGATTAATTAGGGACAGTTACCTATTTTTCGTCCTTACCCGAGTCCTGTCCGAAGCCCGATGAAAAATAGGTAACTGTCCCTAATTAATCACAATTCTCTAATCGTCGCAGGGCTCGATGCTCGCCGTCATCGACATCTCGGACTTGAGGACCGGATCGCCGCCGTAAGACATGATTTGATCGCGTTTCAGAATGGCTTCATCTTTGGCGAGGCGGGCGACGATGGTGTAGCCCTCTCGGTCCACTTCGAACGCATGGGCCAATGCGGCGGCCGAGGGGAGCTTGATGACATCGGTGAGCATCTTGATGACGTAATCATAGGTGTGAAGCTGATCGTCATGCAGGATCACATACCACAGCGGCATGAATTTCCGGCGTGCCTTCTGGCGAACTTGGGGCTCCTGCACCGTTTTTGTTTTTGGAACCTCGGGGACTTGCGCCATCGGGTTTTCTCCATTCATCGTAAGCTAATCCGAGTTTATCAGAAGCCTGCTCCGCTGTCACGCACGGCTACATAAATATACTGAATTCAGCGCATCAGCCGATTAGCTTGCCCGGGTTCAAGACGCCTTTGGGGTCGATCTGGTCCTTGATAGCTTTGAGCACGGAGACTCCGACGGGGCCCTTATCGGCCTCCATCCAGGGCAGGTGATCCATGCCTACGCCGTGGTGATGACTGATCGTCCCGCCGCCGGCGAGGATGGCGTCCGAAGCCGCAGTCTTGATCGCACGCCACTGGTTCAGTTCCGCGTCGAGATCTCGGGCGAAGGCGAACGTGAAATACAGGCTCGCGCCGTCGGGATAACTGTGGCTCAGGTGCGCCATGACGACGCCGTCTCCGCTGTTGGCGCCGCCGGTCTCGCCGCCGGGGTTGGCCGCGATCGCGGTGCGGATCGCCTCGATCGTGACGCCGTGAAGATTCATGACATTAGCCCAGGAGGTGGACGTCTCGACGGTATCGATGCCGATGCCGCGATCGGCCATCGGATCGCGCAGGTAGGGCGAGGCGAATCGCGAGGCATACCACTTCTCGCCGAAGCTCTCGCCGGCGTGCATGCCGCCGTTGCGTTCGATAATCGCGCGGCTGGCCTGTGTCGCGGCCTCGACCGTCGCCGGCTCGCCTTCGATCCCGACGAGCATCAGGCAGAAGCGGACTTTGGGCGGACCCTCCGCGCCGACCATCTGCATGGCGGCGAAGAAGTAAGTCTCGTCGGCATCGGAGAGCCGGACCATGGCGACGGGGATTCCTGCCTGCGCGATCTCGCGTGCGGCGGCGACGCCTTTGTAGAATTCCTGGAACAAGTAGCCTCGGTAATCTCTGGTCTCGGGTACTCGGTGCAGCCGAACCGTGGCTTCGGTGATGACGCCCAGCGTTCCCTCCGAACCGACGACCATCGAGCCCAGGCGCGGCCCGGCTGCCGAAGCCGGATATGATTCGGTCGACCAAACCCCTTGTGGAGTTGCGAGTCGCGCCGAGACGAACCACTTCTCGGCCTTGCCGTACTTGTTCGATTGCTGCCCCGCGCCGCGATGCGCGATCCAGCCGCCCAGCGTCGAGAACTCGAACGACTGCGGGTAATGGCCCAGCGTGAAGCCCTTGGCCTGAAGTTTTTCTTCGAGCGCGGGGCCGAAGATACCGGGTTGGATTCGAGCCGTCAGTGACTGCTCGTCGATCTCGAGGATTGCGTCCATGTGCGTCAGGTCGAGCGTCACGACACCCCGTTGAATCGAGGTGCGGACGGCGTTGACCCCGCCGACAACACTGGAACCCCCACCGAATGGCACGAGCGCGATGTGCTCGGCCTCGGCGAATCGGATCAACGCGAGGACTTCGTCTTCGGTCTCGGG
>JAJFLK010000376.1 GCA_021772735.1 Candidatus Sumerlaeota bacterium
CCGTCGCCGGCGGCGGCATGAGCGTCGTCATGGTCGCGGCAGGGATCGCCGGCACTCGGATCGGCGGCGTCGGGACGTATGGCGTTGCCGGGGATGTCGTGACCGATGGCGTTTGGAACATGTGGTACGGCGTCAATACCTTCCTCGCGATGGCGCTCGTCGGCCTGCTTTACGCACGATTTTACCGCCGCCTTGGCCTGCAGACCGTCGGTGAGATCTTCGAGCGCCGCTTCGGCTCGCGCCGTTGCACCGTCCTGACCTCGCTGTGCGTCCAGACCGAATACATTATCGTCAACATCATCGAACCGTTCGTGATCGGCAAGATCCTGTCCGGAGTGACCGACATTCCGTTCCCAGCCGCCGTCATGATCGGCGGCCTCGTCATCATCACCTACACGACACTGGGCGGACTGTGGGGATCGGCCGTGACGAACGTCGTTCACTGCTCGGTGATCCTGTTCGGCCTGGCCGCCGTCGGCCTTCTCGGCCTCAATCACCTCGGCGGGTGGTCCGGCGTGGTCGAATCGGCGAACTCGGCGCTTACTGCGGCGGGTCGCGACCCCGAGGCGTGGTGGAGCTGGTCCGGGCCTGGCCCGGGCGCGCTGCTCGGCATGACGTTCTCCATCGTGATCCATACGCCTGCCGCGTCGGTTTACGTCAACTTCGCCTCGGCGGCAAAAAGCGAGCGGGCCATCGTCCCGGCGTTCCTTCTGGGCGGCGCGATCGCGGCCGCGATGCCGTTTCTTGCCGGCTTTATCGGGATCGAGGCGCTGGCCCGATACGGCGCCGATGCGCAACTGAGCAGCTATACTTCGATCACGCGTCTTGCGACAGATATCAACCCGTGGATCGGCGGCGTCGCACTGGCCTCGATCCTTGCGGCCGTCATTTCCTCGGGCGGGCCGATCCTGCTTTCGAGCGCGACAATGTTCGTGCGCGATTGGCTTCCGTTTGCGCGTGAATACGATGAGCAGCAAAGACTCAAGGCGTTTCGCATCGCGACGATTGTCTATGGAACCGTCGCCGCCTCGATCGCGGCCACTGCTTCGATCGGCTCGATCCTCGATTTATTGCTCCTCGGGTTCGCGATGGTCTGCCCTCCGGCCATCGCGGTCGGCTATCTGATTTACTGGCGTCGCACGAGCGAGGCCGGCGCGTTCTGGGGCATGGCGCTCGGGTATGGCGTCGGGCTGATTTGGTTCGGCCTGACCAAATACGCCGAGCACGTGCAGTTCGTCGTGACCGAAAGTTCCTCGGCCGCCGCCAGATTGTTTCACTGGCTGTTCGTATTCCGCGGCGAGGGCATCGACCCCTCTTACGCGACGACGCTCATCCCGCTCGTCGCCGTGCCGCTGATCTCGATCCTTGGCCGACGTTCGACGGAATGTTCTCCCGAATCCGGCGACGGATTTTATCAGGAGCTCGCCGGCACGACCTTGCCTACGGATCGCGCCTGATGTTTATCGGTAACATTCGTCATCCGGTTCGGATTCTGATCGCGGTCGTTCTTATCGCGGTGTCGGTCGCATGGGTCGCCGGCGCGCTGCGATGGTCCGATGTCTTCCTGATCAGAGACACTTTCGAGGCCTCATCGCGCATCCGCGCGACGATGCGCCGCGATGAGGGACTGATCGGAAAGGGGAACCTTTGGGTCGTCGGCGGTGAATCGATCGTTCGCCGATACGGCATTTTCCGCACGCCAAGTCAGAGGTTGTTCGTCCGGGTCGCGGCCTATAACGATTCGCTGATCGATGTCGAGGCCGCGCTCATTTTCAGGTCCGAGGATACGTATCTTAATCGTTCATGGCTTGACGGCCGCCGGATCGAGATTACCGATTGGGTTAACACGGGCCTGACTGAGTTCGAGCTTCGGGTTCGAAGCCGTCATCCTGCGGGTTCGGACCCGCGCCCTGCCGTCAAGGCTTTCGGGTTCGAGCGCTACGGCCCTTCGCCTCCGCTTCATCTCGATGGCTTCGTCTTTTTTCTTGGCGCATGCACGTTCTTCTGGTTCCTGATTCTGCTCTTCGTCGTGCCGTCGGGAATTCGAGATCTGGCCGCAGATCACCGCGATGCGATGCACACGAATCGCCGGGCATGGCTGGCGGGTTTGATCGTCTGCGTTCTGGCGCTTGCGTGGCTCGCCAGCCACGGGGCCTGGGCGGCAAAGAAAGATTACGACGATCGGACCGCAATCGGTAACGGGGCTACCATGCTCGACAGCGGATACCAGATGGAGCGATTGTATTTTCGCTCTCGCGTCCGGCCCGCGTTTCCCGCCTTGATCCAGCCGCTGCTCGTCGCATTTCCGCATCGGCTCGAAAGCTATTGGATCAATCCCTCGGACGGCAGCACCCGATACTGGTATATCTACGATCAGGACGATTCGAGCTACGGTCTGTTCGCGTTCCCCGCGATGAGCCTGATGTCGATGGCCCTGGCCGTTGTCATCGCCCTGGTTATCTATTCGATCTATCGCCGGCTCGATGTCGATGCGCCCATCGCGCTCGCGGCGACTGTGATCTCGATCATCTATTTTCGCGGAGCGTTGACCATCGCCGTCACGCAGACGGTGAATCTGCTGATCAACGTCATCGCGGTCTGGTGTTTCCTGACTTGGGGCCGTGTGATGAAACCGGGCCAACGATTCGCCGCGGGGCTGGTTCTTGGTTACGCGTTTCTTGTTAAGGAAACGGCCCTGACGACGGCTCTCGCGTTGGGCCTTTTCATCCTGATCGATGGACCCCGAGCCGAAGTGGCGGGGCGGATCAAGTCGTCGGTTGCGTTCTGGGTCGGCGCGCTGGTCTGGCCGATTTGGTATTTCGCCGTCGCGGGCGGCGCCGGGTTCGTCGAGCTGTTTACAAACTTCGACGAGCACCTGGATCAGCAGACGCTCAATCAGTTCGAGGCACTGACGCCCGCGACGGCGATGCGGGACTTATACACGGTTTTCGGCCTCGGCCTGATCCCCGCGCTCGTCGGCATTTCGATCGCGATCAAACGCAAACTCCCGGGCCCGGCCCCAAGGCTTTTCCTCGCGTGGACCATCGGATGCCTGCCCGTCTTCACGCTGCCCTATATTTTTCCGAGATTCTTGCAATACTTCATCCCCGCGTTCGCTTTGTGGACGGTTTATGCATTCATCGCATGGAGAGGGCCGGAAAAGCGATAGGATCGATTGGCCTGAATCGAATCGGGAAGCAAGCGAATCATGGATCTACTGACCGAATTGGGAACTCGTCACGGCACGGACAAAGTCATGCATGGCTTCTCCGGCTTCTATCACAAGCACCTGGCGAGCCGACGCCACAGCGTGGCGAAGATCCTGGAGATCGGCGTTGCGCGAGGTGCATCGCTGCTGACCTGGCGAGATTACTTCCCCGAGGCCGAGATCCACGCCATGGATCTGCATCGGCCCGATTTCCTGCCGCCGTCGCGCGTGCGGATTCATATCGGAGATCAGGCCGATCGCCAGGCCTTGAGCCGGTTGATCGAGAAGGCTGGTTCGGACTTCGACATCATCATCGAAGACGGCGGGCACACGATGGAGCAGCAGCAGGTCAGCCTCGCTTTTCTGTTTCCACATGTGAAGAGCGGCGGGTCGTATCTGCTCGAAGATATTCACACTTCGTTCGCGCCGTATATCCAGCTCTTCGAAACAAACGGGCAGGTCGCGAGCACGTATTCGACGGGCATCGACGATTGCCGCTGCACGACGTATCAACTCGTCGAGGCTCTGACGCGGGGGGAATCGATCGACAGCGATTTCATGTCCACCCCGGAAATGAATTACCTGGCAGCGGAGGTTGAATCGGCGGAACTCTTCGACCGGGATGGCGATCACGCTCACATCACGTCGGTCATCCGCAAACGCGAGGGCGCGGAGAAATAAATCTAGCCCTCGACCGCACCCGCAGCCGCTTCGGCTCCAGCCACGACGCCCGCCGGCGCGATCGATACCGGGATGCCGTTCAGGACGGAGTTGCCCGTCGGCGCGTCCATGGCGTCCTCGTCGGTCAGGATGTTCACATTCACGCCGGCATGTCTCTTGGCGACGCCCATCCGTATCGATTCGACGTCATGCCCCCAGCCGTGCGGGATGCTGACGACGCCCGGCATGATCCCTTCGGTCACTTCGGTGCCGATCGTCACCGACCCCACGCGCGAGGTCACGGTCGATAGCTCGTCGTTTTTGACGCCGAGACGCTCAGCATCATTCGGGTGAATATGCAGCGTGCAGCGATTACTGGCGGGAACCATCGCCGGGATGTTATGCATCCACGAGTTGCATGTGCGCAGGTGGCGGCGCCCGACGAGCACCATCTCTTCGCTCGCTCCCAGGCGATCTTTCAGCCGTCTAACGTCTTTCGTAATCGGCTCGGGCGCCAGCTCGATCTTCCCGGTCGAGGTCCGGAGTACCTCGGGAATGCGCGGCATCAGCGGCCCGAGATCGATCCCGTGCGGATTGTCTTCGAGTTTGGAAAGCGTCAACCCCTCGGGGTTCGCACCGAAACCTTCGCCTTCGGGCCCCGTGCGCAGCATGAAGTCGATGATCCGTTCGGGTCCGACCCGGGGGGCGAGCGCGGAGAGAATTTCCGCCGGGTCTCTGCCATGAATCGGCGAAGTCTCCTTGGCGCCCTCGCGGCGGATCATGGTCGAGATCATCATCCCGTCCAGCATCGCCAGCTCCGGCGCGGCGCCCATCCCGTTGACGATGCCCATGAGCGTCAACATGATCTGCCATTCCGGGACGAATCCATCTTCGATCTCGAAATGCGCCGGGCTGTAGCGTGCGACGTTGCGAACCGCGAACTGAGCGAACGCCATGTCGTAATGGCAGCGCTCGAGAACTTTGGTCGCCGGCAGGATGACGTTGGCGTGCCGCGTGGTTTCGTTCAGATACATATCGATGCTGACCATGAATTCGAGCGAATCGAATGCGGCGGCCAGTCGCGTGCCGTTCGGCGTGCTCAAGACCGGGTTCCCGGCGACGGTCAGCATGGCGCGGATCTGGCCTTTGCCTTCCGTTTCGATTTCCTCAGCCAGGCACGCGACCGGATATTCGCCGAAGATTTCCGGTCGTTCGCTGACGCGTGATCTGTGTCGACCGTGCCGGAATCCTTTTCCCGAGCCGGGCTTGCCCTTCGTATTGCCTGGGCCGTGCGCGCCACGGGGGAACATCGCCCCGCCGGGCTTGTCCAGATTGCCCGTCAGCACGTGGATGACCTCGGGCAGCCAACTGGCCAGCGTCCCAAACTCCTGCGTGCAGGTGCCGATGCGCGCGTAGACCGCAGCGCTCTTGGCCGCGGCCAGCTCGCGGGCGATCCGGCGAATCGTATCGGCGCCGATCCCGCATTTCTCGGCGACCGATTCGGGCTCAAATAGCTTCGCGAGTTCGCGAACATCTTCCAGACCTTCGAGGTGTTCTTCGAGTTCACCTATCGAGACCAGCTCTTCGGCGAACAGCACATTGACCACGGCGAAGAGGAAATAAGCGTCAGCGCCGGGGCGAATGAACAGATGCTCATCGGCAACGCGCGTCGTCTTCGTCTCCCGCGGGTCCATCGCGACGATGCGCCCGCCGCGTTCCTGAATCCCCCGCAGGCGCGCGCCAATATTGGGCGCGGTCAGCAGGCTGCCGTTCGAGACGAGCGGGTTCGCGCCCATGATGACGAGATAATCCGTCCGGTCCAGGTCGGGAATCGGGACGCTCAGGCCCGTGCCAAACATCAGCGCGGAGATGAATTGCTTGGGCCATTGATCCACGGAGGATGCCGAAAAAAGTTTCGCCCCGCGCATGCTCTGCAAGAAGCCCACGCCGTACATGCTCAGCGGCGTATTGTGGACCGTCGGATTGCCCAGGTAGACGCCGAGGGCTTCTTTGCCATGCTCGGCGAAGATCCTTTTCCAATTGCTCTCGATGGTCTCGAACGCCTCGGCCCATGTCGCCTCGCGCCAGCCAGCGTCATCGCGGATCATCGGCGTGGTGAGGCGATCCGGATCGTTGTCGAGATCGGCCAGCGCCACGCCTTTCGGGCAGACGAAGCCCTGGCTGAAAGCGTCTTGGCGATCGCCTCGAATCGAGACGACATCCCGACCCTCAGCCTTGATTTCAAGCCCACAGGTCGCCTCGCAAAGCGGGCAAATGCGATAATGCGTTTCGATCGACATGAAAAACTCCTGCCTTAATCCGTGAATCCGGGGGGGCGCGGTTCGGTGTTTTTAAGCGCGTGAGGTGATTCTAGCGCGCGGGATTGCCCACGCCCATAAGGATTTTCTCGGCCATCTCGGCCATCTCGCGGACGAGGTCGGCCGCCGGGGGCACGTCTTTGATAAGGCCGACGATCTGACCGGCCGCATTGGCCGCGACGCGGTCGTCGTCCGGAGTTCTGCGCAAGACATCGTTGACGAGAGCGGGCTGGAGCGGCAGCGGAAGGGGTTCGAGATCGCCCTTCTCCCAGGCCTCGATCCATTCGTTCTTCATCATCCTCGCCGGCTTGCCTGTATACGAACGCGAGCGCACCGTTGCTTCGTCGTTCGCCGCGACAATCTTATCTTTCTTCCAGCGCGCGATTTCGGCCTCCTGCGACGCAAGAAAACGCGTGCCGACCCAGACGCCCTGGCACCCGAATGCGATGGCCGCGGCCAGCGCCCGCCCGTCGCCGACGCCCCCGGCCGCCAGCACCGGCATTGGGCTGATGGCGTCGATGACTTGGGGTAGCAAAGAGAACGTGCCGACGCGGCCCGTGTGCCCGCCGCCGTCGTAACCCTGCGCGATGATCGCATCCACGCCATCGGCCGCGACCCGCCGGGCGGCCTTGACGTTGCCGACAATCCCAAGGACTTTCATGCCCTGCGCACGGGCACGTTCGAGCATGAACCCCGGACTTCCCAGACCAGAGACGAAGACCGGAACCTTCTCTTCGAGGATGACTTCGATCTGCTCTTCGACTCCCGTGCCCAGGACGTAGTTATCCGTATCCACCTCGATGCCCTCGGGCGCCTCTTCGGGCAGATCGAACTGCACGCGCAGCTTTTCGACGTAATTCCTGTGCTCGGGGGGAATCAGATCGCCGAGCTGGCTGGGCGAGAATGACGCATGCGAAACCTTGGGCGGGAGAATGATATCCACACCGAACGGCCGGTCGGTCAGCTCCCGGACCTCGCGGATCATCCTGCGGACTTTATCGCCCGTATATCCGGTGCAGCCGAGCACGCCCAGCCCGCCCGCATTGCTTACGGCGGCCGTGAGATCGACCCCCGCGGCATAGGCCATCCCGGCCGAAAGGATCGGCAGTTCGATACCCAGAAAATCGCAAATCGGCGTGTGTAGCGGTGATGCAGTCATGATGATTATCCTTACCCGGTCGATGGGCCTTGAGAGATTATAGCAGAGCCTTCATGCGCCGAGGCCATCGCGCGCCGCAAGTTGTGCGGAGATCGCGACGGGATAGTCCAAAAGCATCTGCGCCAGCGCCTTGCCCTGCGGATCGTTACGCAGGCTCGCGATGCCCCCGCCGCCCAGAGCTTCGTGCAGATGGAAATTAAGCGCGTGGATTCCGGGGAGCTCGTAGCGCTCGACATGGCCTTCGACGAGATGACCAAAGTATTCTCGGACGTTCTCTTCGGTCAGCGCGCTTCTTACGAATGCGAGATATTCGGGCTTCCTCGCGATGACGCCGACGTTTGCATCGTTGCCTTTATCGCCGCTGCGAGCGTATGCGAGGTCGATCAGCCGAACCGTCACGGCGTCTGCGCCGGGATCGGTGGCTCCGGCGACATCGAGGATTTGGGGCCGCACGATTTGCTCGGCCGAGAATTCCTCGCCGGAGACCGATTTCGTTTCCCATGAATCCCCACCCATGTGGACCGTCGCGGCGACCTGCTCGCGATCGATCAGAAACGAAAACAGCCTCACCACCGGCGAAGGCCGCGGACGGTTCCCGCCCATGCCGGAGATGCCCGGCGACATTGACGTGCCAGAAGACGTCAATTCGCGCAGCAAGAGGCTCAGCGCCAGCGCGATCGGGTGGCGCGCGGCCAGCTTGAGCGTCACCTCGCGCGCCTCGGTGATTCGTGAATGCGGTCCGTAACTGGCCTCGGTGCCGAGGATCTCGACGTGCGTATCGGTGAAATCCGGAACGCCGCGCTCGGCGAGCAATCGCCGGGTTCTCGCCAGTACGGCTCGGGCGACTTCCTCGGCCTTTCCCTTCGCGTCGATCCCGCCGATGGAGATCATGACGCCGATCCGAAAGCCTTCCATGTAGGTTGCCGAAACCTTGAGCGATGGGGTTGGCGCGATCCCCCGCGCCCCCTCGACGAGCACCCGATCCTCGCCGGTCTGCTTCATCGAAACCCCCGAGAAATCGCACACGACATCGGGCAGAATGTAAGCCTGCGGATCGCCGATCTCATAGATCATCTGCTCGCCGACGGTGCCCGGCGTAACGAGGCCGCCGGTCTCCAACGGTTTGCTCACGGTGAAGCTGCCCGAATCGGCGACCTCCACGATCGGATAACCAATGTTCTCCCACCCAGTCGAAAGCCGCCAATCAGTGAACAGCCCGCCGGTGGCCTGCGCGCCGCACTCGATGATGTGTCCGGCGAGGCTCCCCGCTGCCAGGCGGTCGTAGTCTTGCCCGGTCCAGCCGAATTCATGGATGCACGCGCCGAGCGTCACGGCGCTATCCACGCATCGGCCGGTGATGACGATGTCCGCACCGCGTCCCAGAGCCTCGGCGATGGGGAATGCGCCCAGATACGCGTTCATGCTCATGAATTGCGCGGGCATCTCGGCGCCCGAGAACATCTCTCTGACGCCCGCCTCGCGCAACTCTTCGACTCGCCCGATGAGGTCGTCGCCCGTGACGGTCGCGACCTTGAGGTCCAGCCCCGCCGCCTCGATCAATTCGGTCAGCGCGGCGGCGCACTCCAGCGGATTGATCCCGCCTGCATTGGAGATCACCTTGATCCCCTGTTTAGCGATCTCCGGCAGCGATTCCTTCATGACGGTCGTCACGAAATCCAGCGCGTATCCGTGCTCGGGGATCTTGGCTTTGGCCCGCGCGAGGATCGACATCGTGATCTCGGCAAGGTAATCAAAGACCAGATAATCCAATTTGCCCCCGGCGAGCAATTGCGGCGCGGCAATCGTTGAATCGCCCCAAAAACCCGAGGCTCCGCCGATGCGTATGGTCTTTTGAGGTGCCATGAAAAACTCCCTTTCGCTCTGGCGCTCCGAGCTGCCTCAGGACTTCGCCTCTTCGAGGGCCTCAAGCTTAATCAAGACCTGGCGAGCGTGGACCTGATCGCCCTCGGCCACCGAGACCGATTCGACGACTCCATCGACGGGCGAGAGAACCTGATTCTCCATTTTCATCGCCTCGATGATCACGATGATATCATTGCGAGCCACGCTCTGGCCGACGGTCGCGTTGACGGCCAGAATCTTGCCGCTCGTCGGAGCGCGAACAACGCCGTCGCTCCCGGCTTGCGCGGCCTCGGCGGGCGCGTAAGTCGCGTCTGTGAAAATCCCGGTCGCTCCATTGACGTCGAGATAGACCACATCGTTCTCAATAGCGTATCGGAGTGTTTCATCCACGCCGGCCGTTCGGTAATGAATCCGGCCCGGCCCCGAGTCTATCACTTCGATATCCACTTTCACGTTCTCGGATTCTTCGCCTTCTTTCGTCCCTGCCTCGATGGTGACGCAATATTTGTTCGCGCGTTGGGAGACATCGAGCCGGATTCGTCCCGAGGCGGTTTCGAGCAGGACGGGAATATGCGCGGTCCCGGTCGAACGCCAACCCCGCATCGACGGAGTGACCGCTCGCGCGGCGTCCTCGGCCAGAGCGACCCCGGCCAGGGCCTGAATCTTCTCCTGCCCGGCTTGCCGGAGCGAATCGCCGCCCCAGTTGTCGGCGATGAACCCGGTCGTCGCCTGCCCCGCGATAAATATCTCGTTGGCGAGAGCTTCGATGAGGAAGGGCTTGTTCGACGCAAGGCCCAGCAAAAGCGTTTCTCGCACCGCCCCGAGCAACCGCCGCCGCGCATCCTCGCGCGTCCTGCCCCAGGCAATCACCTTGGCGACCATCGGGTCGTAATGTGGAGAGATTTCCGCACCCGCATACAGGCCGTGATCGACCCGGACGCCGTGTCCGAATGACGGCTCCCAGACCAGCGCTTTACCGGTCTGTGGCATGAAATCCGCAAACGGATTTTCGGCATAAAGCCGCGCTTCGATGGCGTGGCCGTTGAGCCGGATTTGATCCTGCGTGAGATCGAGCGCGAGGCCGGCGGCGATATCGAACTGCATGGCCACCAGATCGATGCCCGTCACAAGCTCGGTCACCGGATGCTCAACTTGCAGGCGCGTGTTCATTTCGAGAAAGTAGAAATCGCCCTCGGCGTCGAGCAGGAATTCGATCGTGCCCGCGCCGTGGTAATCGACCGCGCGCGCCGCCCGAACGCCGGTCTCGCCCATCGTTTCGCGTAGCTCATCGGTCAGGATCGGGCACGGCGCCTCCTCGATCACCTTCTGGTGCCGGCGTTGGATCGAGCAATCGCGCTCGCCCAGATGAATGACGTTGCCGTGCGTATCGCCGACGATCTGCACCTCGACGTGCCGCGGATTGACGATGGCCTTTTCAAGGATCAGTTCGTCCGATCCGAACGCACTCTTTGCTTCGGAGCGCGCTCCGGCGAGCGCATCGGGCATGGCCTCGGCCGCCTCGACAACGCGCATCCCGCGACCGCCGCCGCCGGCCGCGGCCTTGATCATCACCGGAAAACCGATCTTGCCGGCCTCTTCGATCAGCGTCGCGTCGTCCTGCTCCGCGCCTTCATAGCCCGGCACGCACGGCACGCCGGCTTCTTTCATCTTGCGCTTGGCTGCGGCCTTGTTGCCCATCAGCGTGATCGCCTCTGGCGAGGGGCCGATGAACGTGATGCCGGCATCCACGCAGGCCTCGGCGAACGCCGCATTCTCCGAGAGGAACCCGTAACCGGGGTGAATGGCCTCCGCTCCCGTCTGGTTGGCCGCGTCGATGATTTTCTCGATTGAGAGGTAAGACTCCGCCGCCGCCGCTGGACCGATGCAGACCGCCTGATCGGCCATCCCTACGTGAAGCGCATCGGCATCGGCTTCGCTGAAGACCGCAACCGTGCGATATCCCATTGCCCGAGCGGAGCGAATGACTCGGCAGGCGATCTCGCCTCGATTGGCGATCAGAATTTTCGTGAACGCGGCCATTAATCCACTTTCTCCACCCAGTTCGCGGGACGTTTGCCGAGGAATGCCGCGACGCCTTCTTTGCCTTCATCGCCGCGCATGCACTGGGCGAATGCCTCGGAGGCGTCGTCCAGAACACTTTCGAGCGGCGCGCTCCGCATGGCATTGATGATGTTCTTGGTCGCCGCGTTCGCGCCCGGTGCGCAGCGTCCGATGTCGTTCAGAACCTTATTCAGCGTTGCGTCTAATTCGGCCGAATCCGCAGCGACGTAATGGACGAGGCCGATCTCGCCGGCGTGATCGCCTTTGAATCGCGTCCCGGTCAGCGCGAGCCGCCGCGCTGTCGTCTGCCCGATGCGGCGCACGACGAACGGGATGATCTGCGCGGGGGGAATGCCAAGGCCGGTTTCGCTCAAGGCGAATCGCGTATCGGCCGTGCAGATCGCGATGTCGGTCACGCAGACCAGGCCCAGTCCTCCGCCGAACGCCGCGCCCTCGATAACGCCGATGACGGTCTGCGGCAGGGCGTCGAATTTGATCATGAAATCGCCGAAGGTCCGGTTGCTCACTGCGATGGGATCGAGCTGGCCCGGCTCGGGCGGCGGCGCGGTAAAGCTCGCCCGGAATCCCTTGATGTCGCCGCCCGCGCAGAACGTCCCTCCGGCCCCGCGCAGGATCAGCGTCCGGATCGTCCGGTCCGGCGCGACCGCTTCGACGACGGCCGTCAATTCGGCGACGACTTCGGCCGTCAGCGCGTTGCGCGAATCGGGCCGGTTGATCGTGACGTAAAGCCGCGAATACTTGCGTTCGAGCACAAGCATTTCGCAGGTGGGCAAGTCGGGCATTGGTGCGTCCCTTAGTCCTTCGTTTCCCAGGCTGGCAAGTCGGGCATCGTTGCGTTCCCTTAGTCCTTCCGGCCGGGCAGGATTCCCATGTATTTGGCGATGATGCCCAGCATGACTTCGTCCGCGCCGCCGCCGATCGACCCCAAGCGGCCATCGCGGAAACTGCGCGAGATTCGAGTCTCGTCCATGAAGCCCATCCCGCCCCAGTATTGCAGGCACGAATCGGCCACGATGCGCGAGAGCCGGGTGCCCTTCAACTTCGCCATCGAGGCCAGCTTCGTGCAGTCCTCGCCGGAGACATGCGCCTCGACGGCGTTCCACGTCAGCGCGCGCAGCGCCTCGACTTCGGTCATCAATTCGCCCATACGATAGTGAACGACCTGATTATCGAGGATCGACCGACCGAACGCCTTGCGCTCGCGCGTGTAATGAATCGTCTCCGTGATGTTTCGCTCGCATCCGGTGATGGACACCAGCGCCGAATACAATCGTTCCTCTTGGAACTGCATCATTTGATACGTGAAGCCCATGCCTTCATCGCCGATGCGGTACCGCTGCGGCACGCGCACATCCTCGAACTTGAGCTCGGCCGTATCCGAGGAGTGCATCCCCATTTTCTTCAACTTGCGCGAGACCGTGACGCCCTTTGCCCGCTTGCCGTCCTCTTTGAGCGGGACGCAGATCAGGGTTTTATTGCGGTGCGGCGCGCCGGGGCCGGTATTTGCAAGCAGGCAGGCCCAGTCGGCTTGCGTGCCGCTGGTGATCCACATCTTGCCGCCGTTGATGATGTAATCGTCGCCGTCTTTGGTGGCCGTCGTCTTGATCGACGCGACGTCCGAACCCGCGCCGAGCTCGGAGACGGCAATACACGCGACGAAATCTCCCTTAATGGATGGCGTCAGGAATTGGCGGCAAAGCTCCTCGGAGCCGAAGCGGGCCAGCGAGGGCGTCGCCATATCGGTCTGAACACCGATTGCCATCGGCACGCCGCCGCAATTGATGTAACCCAACGCCTCGTTGACGACCGCGCCGTAAGAATAATCCAAACCCATGCCGCCGTATTTCTCGGGCTTGGTCACGCCGAGAAGGCCCAGATCGCCCAGCTTTTTGAAGACCTCATGGGCCGGGAAGATCTCGGCCTCTTCCCATTCGTCGACGTGCGGGTTGATCTCGGCGTCGATAAACTTGCGCACTGTGCGCCGGATCTCTTCATGCTCTTGCGTTAGTTTCATTGCTCCCCCTCCAGCCGATTGACGTCCGCGATCCGGGCGTCTCTACATCCTCGCGACGCCGAACGTGTTGGGCTTCAGATTCCGCGCGGCTTCCTCGCGGCAGATCGCCAGGCAGAAGCTCAAGACCCGGCGGCTGTCGCGCGGGTCGATCAGGCCATCATCCCAGAGCCGGGCCGTTGCGAAAAGAGCCGTGCCCTCGGCGTCGTATGTCTCGATGACCTTCTGTTCCATGGCCTCGAGCAGTTGCATGTTCGGCTCCTGGCCGCGACGCCGCGCGCTCTCTTCGCCGACGATCGACATCGTTTTGCCCGCCTGCTCGCCGCCCATGACCGAGATTTTGTTATTCGGCCACGCGAAAATGAAACGCGGGTCGAAACCGCGCCCGCACATCCCGTAATTGCCCGCGCCGAACGAGGCGCCGATGTGCAGCGTGATCTTGGGAACCGTCGCGTTGCTTACGGCCTGGATCATCTTCGAGCCGTGCTTGACCA